>JAGQOZ010000187.1 GCA_020426955.1 Planctomycetales bacterium | reverse complement strand
GTTAGCGAGGGACTGAATGGAATTCGCTTGGACCACTCGCTGACGCTTCGGGCTAAGATTTGATTCGGGCTAAGATTTGATCTCGGGCTAGGATTTTTCGTTTTTGTTGAGGTGTTGAAACTTTAAAAACTACTTGCCAGCCGCTTGGGCGAACATCAGGTCGTCCGGGTTACCTCGAGAAAGCAGGTAGGCGAACAGGTCTTTCACTTCGTCCGGGTTCAACGCGTTCAGCAGTTGTTCTGGCATCAGCGAAGTGGCCGACGGATTGTTCGATTCCACGTCAGTTTTCTTGATGGTTTCAATTTTGGTGGCATCTTCCGGATTGATCTGCACGACCAATTCTTCGTCCGATTCGGAAACAATCCGGCCCGTGACCGTGGTCCCTTTGGACGTTTCAATCACGGACGCTCGATACTGATCCGAAATCACCTTGCTGGGATGAATCAACGATTCGGCCAGGTCTTTGGGGCTAAAACGAGCGGCGACGCTGGTCAAGTCAGGCCCGGTTGCTCCGCCCTGTCCGTCAAACCGATGGCAGGTGGCGCACTTAGCAGCCGCAAAAGTACGTTTGCCGTTTTCAAAGCTGCGAGCAGACAGGTTGGCGCCGACCAATTCCACAACTTGATCCACCGTCCATTCTTGCCCGGGACCAATTGGCGCGGGGATCTCGTCTGGTGCCGGCGGCGTGTTGTCAGTATTCGATTCGATGGCCAGTTTTTCCGCTTCCGATAGGTTGTCGAACGCTTCTTTTCGAATGTTTTCGATAAACCCGTTGTAGCTAGCTCCCCCGCTCTTGCCTTTCGCACTGTCCAGCCACGCAAAATATTGTTTGCGTTCATCCAGGGTCCAGCCGTAGCGCATGTTTCTCAGGACAAAAGCAAAATGCAGCTTTTGGATTTCGGGCTGGTTGGACAGCATGGCGGCAATGGTATTGCCGTAGCCAGGATTGCGTTCTAGCAGATCCTTGGCAGCGAACCGGCTGGGCGCGTAGTCTCGTTGCATCAACGTCAGCGTCTTTTGAATCACGGTAGGCGAATTCAAATAGATTAAGACTCCAGACAGTTCCGTGTTTAGTTCATCTTCGCCAGCGGGATATTGCGGATCTAATTCTGCCACGACCGATGCTTCCATGCTGCGGTCGGGTTTGCCGAGCCGAATAAACGCCAACGAGTAGGTTCGCAGTAAGGCTAGTTGTCCTTCAGTATCCAACGCATTGAATTCCGTGTCTAACAATGCGGCAACCACTTTGGCTTGGATTTCTCGTTGCCGTGTTTCGTCCGAAATCTGATCACTGGTCGCTCGAATCAATCCCACCAAACCTTCAATGCGTCGACGTGGCTTTGCATCTTCTAGAACTCGATCCATCCATAATTCGATCGAACGGCATTCCAGAGCCAAGCGAGCGGCGTAGCGAATATGACGATCGGCATGTCCCAGCGCATCCCAGATCACTTGCATTTGGCTGTCTGAGAGTTCCGCCGCTTCGCGTTCCCCGGCTGCATTCACGGTTGGATGATACGATTCAATCACTCGTCGAAGCTGCCGTAACGCTCGATCCTTGGTTTCCATTTCCGGTTTGCTGGTCGATTCGTCACCCACATAGGTTGCTCGGTACAGCGCCGACTGCGTGCCTCGTCCGCCAACCGTAAAATAAAGGGCTCCGTCCGGACCGACAGCGGCGTCGGTTAAAGGTAGGGCTGCGCGAGAAATGAATTCTTCTTTTTCACCTACGTAGCTGGCGCCTTGCGGAGTGAGATGAATGGCGTACATGGTGCCGAAAGTCCAATCTAACAGGTAGATGGCTTTCTGGTATTCGGTGGGAAACTTGGTACCGGTCCCAAACGTGACTCCGGTAGGCGAACCAGGTCCAATTTCAACGGCGGGCGGAAGGCTATCGACAAAGTAGGTGGGCCATTTGCCGGTTCCACTGCGCCAGCCGAATTCACTTCCGCTGGCGGCGTGGACAATTCGAGTGGGGCGGTACCAAGGCATGCCAAAGTCCCATTCCATGTCGGCATCGTAGGCAAAGAGTTCGCCTTCTTCGTTAAAATCGATATCGTACGGATTGCGGTATCCCATGCTGATGATTTCCCAGGTCTTTCCTGCTGGATCGGTCTTGGCAATCCAACCGCCTGGCGCCAGTTTGCCTCGCGCGTGACCTCGAGCATCCCATTGCCGAGGCAGTAGTAGATCTTCATTCCAGCTGGTCAGAATTCGGCTGGCCGTGATTTCGCTAGGCGGATCGGTATGATTGCCCGCAACCAGGTAGATGCTTTTTCCATCGGGAGAAAGTCGTAGTGCGTGCGGTCCGTGTTCGCCGCCTCCGTCAAGTTTCTTCAGTAGCTGAACGTCATCATATTGATCATCGCCGTCGGTGTCCGTCGCTTTATACAAACCGCTACCAGGTCCGCCGTTGACAGAAAAGTAGAGTGCATCAAAGGCGCACAGCATGCCTTGAGCGGATGTCATTTCCAGACTCAGCTTTTCCACTTGAGTTGCTTGGTCCGAACCGATGGTAGCCGGCGTGATGCGGTAGACACCTTTGTCACCTTGATCGCAGGCCAAGATGCGGCCTTTGGGGTCGAAGGTCATTGATACCCACGAACCTTGCGTGTCCTTGGGCACGGTGTACAGCAATTCGATCTGAAACCCGGGACGCACCCAGAAGATGTCTTGCTTGCCTTCACCTTTCTGGACTTCGTCATAACTCTTGGACGGCTCGACTTGCGGAGCCTGTGACCAAACTTGCGGCTGACTGGCATCGGGCGCGGCTTCTTCCTGAGCGAACACACCGCTGGCAAAACACAGCATGAGACAAAGGCCAAATCGAGCACTACGCTCGACGAATTGAATCTTTCCAGACATCGTCAATCGTTCCATATCTTAAGGACTAGGTAAACTAGGTAAGTGTTGGGCGGGGCTAATCAGGCGGTGCTATTCGACGAAATGCCGCCGGTGATTAGACTAGGGAAGGAATCGCAAAGTTGATGCGAACCAATCGGTAGGTTGGCAACCAAATCGCGTTACTTTTGCTTGTGCAATGTGCCTGTATGTTAACCTAAGTGAGTAGTGTTTTTCGAGTCGGCTGCCAAAATTTCGCCACATTTGACAATTTACGGTAACATTCGGGAGGTCGGCTTTCTGACTACACTGTGTTTTTATTTTCGGCGACCACGCATGCTCGTTCATTCGACTCGCACTCCGCTGTTCACGCAAGTTTTCATCGCCATATTCGCAATATGGCTGGTGTTTTTTGCCGGTCGGGTTTTGGGGCAAACAACGGAATACACCTATAGCTACAGCAATTTGTTCGACGGTGGTATTACGCTTGGCCGTGAAATGACCGAATTCGACATGGTTCGCGCGGTCGAAGAAGGTATGGCACTGTGGGCCAGTGTCGCACCAGTTTCGTTTAACGAGCGAATTGATTCGGGTCCCGCTGTTTCTGATTCGTTCTATTCTCGTCGAAATCATCCGGATATCCGCATCGGGCATCACGCGTTGGGCGACACGGTTTTGGCACATGCATATTTCCCCGGCAATGGAGGCCTGGACAGTGACATCCATATGGATGATTCAGATCGAACCTGGTCTCAGAGGACGTTTTTTACCACGTTTACACACGAACTGGGACACGCCATCGGCTTGGACCATTTTGACTTGACCACGGCTGTTATGAATTCGGTTTTGGATGACAACTTCATGGCGGGCATTGATGCTGGCCAATTGTTCCAACCCGATATCAACGCGGTGCAGCGCAAATATGGAACTGGGACCGGGACGGTTACTTCGTATCGAGCCTGGCTGGGAAATGCCGATGCGAATTGGGAAACGCACGAAAACTGGGATCGATCTTTTCGTCCCACGCGTTTTGCGGAAGTCACTTTAGCGAACGCAACGGTACAAGCCAACGCCCAGGATAATGCCGCCAAATTGATCAACCTTCGCAATTCGGCAACACTACAACTGAATGCGGATTCTCAATTGGCCGTTAGTTCGCATGTGACCACCGGCAGCGGAGACAACGTGATTTCGGTGGAAACGAATGCGACATTGAAAATGGAAAGTGACCTGACGTTGGCGACCGTTGTTGGAAGCCAAGGGCAATTGCTCATCCGTGATGGTTTGGTCACTATCAATGGCAATATTGTCAGCGGGGCAGGGCGGTCCACCTTGGAAATGCATGGTGGCGTATTGAAAGTAGCCAACGCCCGGAATCAGCAAATGCTGATCACGGTGGATCAGTCGGTGGAATTCTTCGCCCCAACTGACGATTCGCTGGGAAGCGATTGGGTTGCCACGGACTATACAGCATCAGGTTGGCGCAATGGATTTGCGTCACTCGGTTATGAGCGAGGCACCGGATTGAAGTCCCTGATTCGAACCGACGTGGACAGAGCGATGTTTGGAGTGACGCCCACTCTTTATGCTCGAATGGAATTTGACGTGGACCAAGTGGATGCTATCAATTCGCTGATTCTGCAGGTTCGCACTGACGATGGTTTTGTGGCGTATTTGAACGGCGTTGCGGTAACCAAATTCAATGCTCCAGATGATGTTACCTGGGATTCAGAAGCGGATGTTTCTCTGGCTCTGGATGACGTACTCCAGAAGCGTGAATTTGATCTTTCTCCTTTTTCCGATCTACTTCAAGAAACCGGAAATGTACTGGCCATTCACGGCATGAATTCAGGGAAGTTCAATTCGGACTTCTTGCTGATGCCGGAACTGATTGCTCGGTCCGTTGGGGGAACCGTCCAGGTGGAACAATTCGATTTCTACGGTGGCCAACTGCTTGACGTCACGACGATTCAATCGCAGTTTCAACACGTGGCCGGAGAGCTCAGCCCCAGCCAGCCCGGTTCGAACGGACAACATCCCGGTACGCTGCAAATGGTTGGTTCGTATGAAATGAGCGATGAAAGCGTGTTGCGATTGGATTTGGCGGACAATGCCACGGATCGAATCATGGTGGACGGTACCGCGGAAATTGCCGGTACGTTGTCGTTGTTCAACAGCGACAGCAATCCTTTTCCTGGCCCGACAGCGCGCGATTCGGAATCGAGCATTACATTGCTTTCAGCCGACGCAATTACCGGTCAGTTTCAATCGATTCTAATGGACGACCGTTCCTTCGAGCCGGGCCATCAAGAGGCGGGATTGTTTCGGCGCATTGTGACCACGGCAACGGAAGTTTTGATGGTGGACTACTTAGCCGACATTGGCGATTCCAACGGAGACGGATTGTTTGACAGCACGGATCTGGTCTTCACATTTCAGTCAAGCGAATATGAAGACGACATCATTGGCAATTCTGATTGGACAGAAGGTGACTGGAATTTGGACCAGGAATTTGATTCGAGTGATTTTGTCCTGGCCTTTCAGTCAGGACGATACGAAGCCACGTTGCAGCCCGTTGTAGCGGTTCCCGAACCGCAGACAGTATTGATGCTGGGGAGTGTCGGGGCGCTGGGATTACTGCAACGCCGCCGCCGAGTTGCTGTACTCTGAAACACGAATTGAATAATCAGGTCACTCTGAATTTGGCGATTCGCCTTGTCGTACCCAATGGTGTCTACTTTGCTGATTGTATTGGCGTTCGTAGTCCCGCCTTTAGGCGGAATTTGTGTGTTTTTCCACCTAAAGGCGGGACTACGAACTAGGTGTTGCGTCAACGCAACGTGCAAGTTCAGTTGTTGGGAATCGGCAGCATCGGTCGTTTCCTGACCTATCTTTTCTAGTATTGCGAAACTGGGCGTCATGCCGAGTTTTCGCGGCCTTGCATACGGCTATTCCTGCGAATTCGAATCAGAATCGGTTTGCGTGAAGCAAGTCGAAATCGCCACACGCATTGACCCGCCAACTGAGAAAGCCATGTCGGATACCTTCCGGCGCGGAGGACGCTTCGCGCTGCGACATCTACTAAAATGGTTAACCACTTCCGAACGAATCGCGCGGAAGTTGCGGTGGTGGTTTGCGCATTTGGCGGTTGCCACGGCCACGTTCGCTGCTTTGGCGTATATCGTTTGGCTCGTCATCTTGCCGGCCTATCAAAACCCCAAGTCTCGGCTTTATACTTCCAAGCTCGGTTACGCCAAGCTGCTGCGCAGCAGTGGCAAGCCCTTTCCGGTCAAAGTTGCGAATGTCCAGCAACGTCACTTCGCAGAACCGATCTTGGGCGAAGGGATCATCGCCAGTCAACCCGTAACGGTTCCTGTTATCCCCATGGACTTTATTACCAAGGTCCACGTCACCACCGGTGACATCGTCCACGCAGGTCAACTACTGGCCGAATTGGATGATTCGCGAGCCAAAATCAAAGTGGAATCGGCTCGCTTGGCCGTGTCGACCACCGAAGCGGAATCGCGCCGAGTGGAAATTGGTTCGGCCTATGTCTTGGCGCAAGAGCGGCCAGAAAAGGACCAAATCAATCTGGAGGCGGCTCAAAAGCGAGCGGAAAAGATCAAAGAGCAGCAACAGATGTACGAGACGATGTTTACCAAAGGCATTATCTCGAAATCCAAATTTCTGGAGCTGGAAAAAGAACTGATCGAAGAAGAGAAAGATGCTCGGCTAGCCAAGTTCTATCTGGGTATGTCCGAAAAAGGCGTCAAGCAAAGTCTGCGCATTGCCAAGAATGCAGTGGAAGACGCCCGCCGAGCACTCGCGCATCGACAGGCCGAATTAGCACACTACCAAGTGCGGTCGCCATGTGATGGCGTGGTGGAACGAGTGTTGATTGCCGATGGCGAATACAACCAGGATGCTGGTAAACCGGCGTTCTTGATTGCGCGAGGTATGTGGTTTGAATGTCATTTGGACCAACGAGTGATCAATCGAATTGAAACAGGTCAGTCGGCCAAAGTCTACTTGGAAGCGATGCCGGGTCAGCCGTTGACGGGCAAGATCACCAAAGTGATTCCGCTGGTCAGTTTCAATCTAGGTGGCCCAGAAACGAACCGACCCTTGCGGCCTCGTGGTTCAGGCGGTCCGGAATGGCCCGCCACGTTCCGAGTGAACATTGAATTCGACGAATTGCCCCCAAATCAGCAAGAATCAGACAACGCAGCTCGGCGCTTGGTCCCCGGTATGACTGGATTCGGTGAAGTGCTGGCTCGCCGAGAAAGCATGGCGGTGCCACTTTCTTCGGTCAGTTCGTTGTCCGCGGGCAGCGGCTTTGTCTATGTGATGATTGACGATGCCAACTGGACGGTGAAAGGAGTTCGCACCGGCGCGGTCAAGGACGGCTTCATCGAAATCCTGTCGGGATTGCAAGGAAACGAAACTGTGATCAGCCAAGGGCATGAAGTCTTAGAAGAAGGCGATCTGGTAAAAATTCAAGGTCGCTACGATGGGCCTCGTGCCACGTCCGATTCGTACGGAGACGAAGTGTTATGAACATCGCGTCGACATTGCGTTGGAACCTAGTTCGCATTGGGCGAAGTTGGGTACTTCAGCTAGGGCGTTGCGCCGAAGACGGTGTTCTCATCGGGCGGATGATTACCATCGGAGGCTTTCTGGCGAGTCTGCTGATCGCGTTGATTTCACTAGGAAAACCTTGGTACAGCGTGCCTGTCGACTTTGTGGAAACGGGCGGCCAAGAATTCTTGGTGTTGCAGCACGGACGTCTGACCGGTGTCATGAAAGTGGCCGTCTTGTTAGTGGTGGTGCGGATCATGTTTGGCGCAACGCTGCGAATTCTGATACCTTCGCGGCGCAGTTGGGAAACGTGGCGAACCACCAGCACTCGTTGGGCTCTCACGTTGTTGGTGCTGATTCTGGCGTTTCCCGGTTTGACGATGCATCTGGAGACGAATCTGTCTGGTCATGCATCCTGGCAAGACGCGCAACACTATAGCCTGACGTGGCTGGGTGGCGATGTTTATAACGACACCGATGCAGGAGAAGATTTTTCCAAAGCAGCCGTACTGCTGAGTGGTATTTCAAGTCAGTGCGGCTTGTTTGATTTGCCAGAAGGGATGGCCGGTGGTGTGCGAGTGGCCACGATGGGATTCATCGTCGATTGGCTAGGATTCGGCACCGTATTCACTCAATTCGAAGGAAAAGGCTGGCTGGCAGCGACGGCCGGTACACTGCTGTTCTTGGTCATGATGGCTCGCTTCAGCTACGACATGCCGATGCGAAAACGGACCATTCGCCGCATGATTTTGGTGCCGTCGTTTGTGGCCACAATACTGATTTCGCTGTGCTTTGCTGCCGTGTTGACATGCGGTCACTATTTGACGCAATCGCGAATCGAACACGCCAAAGGGAACTACGATCGTTCGCTGCAACTACTGGATCATGCGGCGGTAGTCCTGCCTGCGATACGGCATCACACGCATTTTGTGGCGCAACGAGGTTACTTATTGTTGGCGCTCGATCGGATGAACGAACCAGAAGCGAAACTGGTTTACGGCGTGGAAATGGAAGCCGCGGGTCATTTGGGACAGGCCGAAGAAACGTTTTGGCAGATTTTACAAGAAGAATCGGATCAGGTTCCTGTGTGGCAATGGCGGCCGGTCACGCGAGAAGCTTATCGAGCACTGTTGCGGTCGGGTTTGGAAGATTTGAATTCTGGGCAAAATGAACGAGCGCACGAAACGTTGTCGCTGTTGGCTCGTATCTGTCCGGTTTCGCTCAAGACGTCGATTGCACTGCAATATGCAGCACTTCGCTTGGACAAAGCGGACGAATGTTCCTTGTTAGTGCATCGAATTCGTTCGACGTACGACGCCTACGACGCGCTTAGCAAGCGAGGTGTCGTGGCGATGGTGGAGGACAATGCGGCCCGAGCACACTATCTGACAGGAGACACGTTGGCGGCAGTGCGACATCATCGGAGATCGATTCGGCCATGACCAGTACCGCCGACAAGCCGCGTCCGCCTATTAATTGGGCCAAGCGACGTTCCAGCGCGCGTAACTGGCGTTCGCTGCAAAAGGCAACCATGTCCGTGGCCATCATCGCCACGTTTTTCTTGGCTGTGGCCTACGCTTTGTATCGATTTCAAGTTCCGAGTGACTATCGTCTGTACGATTTTGAATTTCCGGAACAGTCCAAATGGATTGCGGCCGAAGGGGACTATCCATACGCCGGTTTCTTTCGGAAGGAAATGCATTTTCATGCCAACATCAAACACGCGTGGCTTGTCGTGGCACCGTATCAAGGCTTTGAAGTTTCTGTTAACGGGAACATGCTCAGCCGTTTTTTTCTATGGCGGTCTACTCGTCCATTTCAAAATGGCTTGGTAGAAGTAGGGCAGCGCATCGCTACCGATCTGCCGTCCTTGGGCCTGAATTATCCTCGCGAATACCAATGGACCAATCACCGCAATCACATCTTGCCGGTGTTTATCGACTTGACGAATTCGCTGCGTTTAGGCCGAAATGTCATTTGCTTTGAACTGGAATCTCGCCACGCACCGGCTCGAGTTCGCTTTACGGGCTGCGTCGAATTAGTCACCGGTGAAAAGATTGAAATCCACAGCGATGAAAGTTTTCAGGCCTACCAGATTCCGCGAGGTCAAACGCATCGTAACTGGAATTCCAACGCCGTCATGAAGCTCGATTGGCCGCCTGCCAGAATAGTCGATTCGCCTGGTGGCAGTATGTTTCGCCATGTTCCCACAGAAGCCTATTCGACTCCGTTTCAAGGCGAATGGATGTTTTCGGCCAATCGACAATGGGAAACCGATGGACGTTGGGCTGGTTCCAAGCGACCGCAATCCTATTTTTATCAAGTGGAATGGAACGTTCCGGATGTGCCGAAGGAAGCGTACATTCGAGTCTTCTGTAATCGGCCCTATTACATTTTTGTCAATGATCGACTGGTGGATCCTCGGCTGCCCTACAGTAAGACTCGCACCGGCGACGAATGGGTTGTCAATTCCAAACCGCCTACGCCTCGAGGTCCGCCCGAACTACTGGACCCGGATGAAACGGGAAACTTGTTTGTGGGAACTCGCTTCGAAAATCCTCGACACGGCGACCCCACCGAAAACGAATATCGGCGCATGGAAGTTTCGCTGAACCAAACTTCGGATCGTCCGTTTCAAAATGCATGGGCGGAGATGCCGGGTTCGTATGTTGATCCTGAAAAGGGTTTTCAGCATAGTTTTGACCCCAAAGGTCCGATCGTTTCGCCCGAAG
>JAGQOZ010000186.1 GCA_020426955.1 Planctomycetales bacterium | reverse complement strand
TTGTACATCCGCAAGTTTACTCGGCCGCCGACGTGACTCACGATGGTCTTGTGGCGGCGGATGATATCAATCTATTGGGTCTCGCTGTTTCTGCAAATCGAACGGACGGAAAGTTTGATCTGGACGAAGATAACGACGTGGATCTTGATGACTTAGATACGTTGTTTGCCAACGTCTGGAAGACTAGTCGCTTTGACGCGAATCTGGATGGCCGCTTTGACACCAGCGATCTTGTGGCGATTTTCCAAGCAGGACGTTATGGACAAGACGCACTGGTAACCGAAGGAGATTGGAATGCCGATGGCGTCTTTGATTCGTCTGATTTGGTTGCGGCGTTTTCGTCGGGCGAATGGGATGATGGTTAGTTCGAGTTCGATGTGCGTCTTGTGACAAACAAAAAAAAACGCCTCGTCAGCATGAGATTGCTGACGAGCCGTTTTGGTGAAGTGTCCTACGAACTGAAGGTTATCCGATCCATTTTCATTTTGCGTGAGAAGCTGATCGGAACGGCTTCTCGCAGAAAACTTCCTGGCGGATCTAACATGAGCATGTCCCTCCCTCAAATCGTGGTTCGTGCGAAATGAAGTACGTGTCTCTGACGTGATTAGTGATAAGGGACGCCCAACGCCGTTGCAAGAAATTTCCAAATCAAAGATGCGGATTTTTGTTCTTCATGTCGTGTTATGCTGACTGGGCAAGAACGTTGGGCTCGTGCCAGTCGATTTCGACGCAAAGGGGCCGAAACACGCCATCCGGCACCTTGCGCATTCCATTTCCGGTGGCCGAAGAAAAGCCGTTTACATAGATGAAAACGAGCTATTTTCCGGAAATCGTGGTGATCGAACCAAAAGGAGGTTAGCCAGATTTGGCCCCCCTTCGATAGAATGACATGCTTAACGCTTGCGTGGCATCGATGGGCAGCGAGCCTTCGCTCGGATGGTTTGTCTACTGGGCGAATGACAAGCAACAAGTTGAACCGACGTTCGCATGTTCACGTATTTTCAAGTTCATCTTGCCACCGCAAGACAATTTCGGCGTATCGCTACCATTCTTATTTCTCGAATTTTTTATTTATGAACAACGCTATTCGCAACCGCAGGCTGGTCGCAGGTTCGCCTCTGTCGCTGGCTATCTTGTTGTTCGGTGCGGCCGGGCTGTGTCTCGTTATCGGTGACATGTCGTGGTCGCAAGATGATCCATCGCCCATTTTGGTAGAAGACGTGCTGGCGAACGACACGGATGTCTCGCCAGATCAAACCGCTCAGCTGAGTCTGCTTTCGCTGATCATCAAGGGCGGTTATTTGATGATCCCGCTGGGCGTTATGTCCATCTTGGTGGTGGTGGTCGTTGTCGAACGGTATTTGGCGTTGCGAACCAACCGAGTGCTACCCAAGGCATTGCTGGAAGGGATTGCCAATTTGAACGCCGTGCCTGGCGCCATGGATCCTCGGCGAACATACCGACTTTGCCAGCAATATCCTTCCGCAGCGGCCACGGTCGTGCAGTCCATGCTGTTGCGAATTGGTCGTCCGCAATCGGAGATCCAAGCGGTGGTGAATGAATCGCTGCAGCGAGAAGCGAGTCGACTGCATGGTGGCGTGCGGTGGCTAAATCTGGCTGCGGCTGTATCGCCACTGATGGGTTTGTTCGGAACGGTGTGGGGTATGATTCAAGCGTTTTTTTTGACCACCCAATTGGAAGCGGGGCAGAACAAGGCCGATTTTCTGGCCGAAGGAATTTACGTTGCGTTAGTGACTACGCTGGCCGGATTGACCATTGCCATTCCCGCCGCCATTTTCGCTCATTACTTTGAAGGCAAGATTCAGACGCAGTTTCATCGAATTGAAGAGCTGTTGTTTCAGCTACTGCCTCAAGTAGAACGCTATGAAGGACGGATGCGAGTCAGCGCGCAGACGTTGTGGGACGATTCGGTCGATGGTGAATCCGAATCCGCTGATCCCGCACCGCGCAAGTCGCGACGTCAAAACGCACCTTTGGAATCGTAAAGTCATATCAAAGGCATTCGCTACCATGGCTGTTGAACTCTCGAAAAGCTCGGCGCTGCAATCATTAAGCTTGACACCGTTGATTGATGTGTTTTGCCTGCTGCTGATCTTCTTTATGGTGACCACTCGCTTTGCGGAAGAAGACCGAGAATTGGACGTAAAGCTGCCGACAGCCAGCCAGGCCAAGCCGATGACGTCTAAGCCCAACGACGTGAAACTGTTCATTGACAAAGATGGCAATTATTACATTGGATCCAACGGACCGTTAACCCAAGAGCAGTTTGCCCAAAATATGGAGACGTTGGCCATCAACAATCCGTTGACGCAGAAAGTGAATATCCAAGCGGACTTGAAGTGTGATTGGGACTTTGTGGTAAAGGCAATTGATACGTGTCACAAAGTAGGTTTGCACGAAGTGAAAGCCACTGCGGCCAAGGACAATTAACGCCGACGCGATATTTTTTCAGACGGAACGCGAATGGCTGCCAAGCGAAGAATCATCAACAAAGTTCAAATCCAGCGACCTTCGTTTTTCGAAGATCAAGCTTGGCCGATGCATGTCTCATTAGCATGTCTGGCGGTCTTGTTGATTGTGTTCGTTTCCACGCTGGGCGGCGTTTTCTTTTCGTTCAACTCGGACCAAATTGCGTTTGCCATCACGGCGGTGGTGGCTGTTTACATCGCGGCTGCCGTGTTGCTGAGCGCCTGGTGGCCTAAGACTTCCAAGCGACGACATTCGTTGGCGTTCTGTATCAGTTTGGCGTTCAACCTGATGCTGCTGCTACTTTCATCGGCCGTTTATTTGAAGTCGCCACAGTTGGTTGTTCCGGATGAAGTAACGCAAGTCGACAAAGAGAAAGAAGAACAGAAGATTGTAGAAATCGACCTGACCTACGAAACGGGCCAGGATCGCATGCAGAACGAACTGGAATCGCCCGTAGAAGCCGGAGCACCCGGAGCCACCGGCAGCGAAATTCAGAAAAAGCAAACGTTGGCCGTCGATGCAGCACAAGAAACGCCGGACCAAGCCAGCGAATCGGCTCATGAACTCACTCAGGCCATTCCGAAACTAAACAGGAAGACGCAAGCCTCCGTTCCTCGTTTGGCAGATTCTAAGGGTACGCTCAGTAAGCAACTGACGTCCGCCAAACCCAATCTGGGCAAACCGACGGTGGAATCGTTTGATCGCCCGGAGACCCCGCAACCCACGCCAGTCCCTGCGGACGCGGGCACGCTCCAGCGTCAAACGCCACAGCTCGCCGCAGCACAGATGGATGATTCGGCCGAACCGACTTCGCCTGAAATCAGTCCGGACAACGCGTTGACTCGTAAGGACCGAACGCTTGATGCCCCCAAGATCGCTTCGGCCGAACCAACGTTGCAACGGCAAGTAGACGTTCCCCAGTTCACTCCCAGAACCGACGTCGCGTCGAATTCAACTGCGGTTAGCGCTGAATCTACGTTGGCCGAATTCAAGCCACAATCGACGCCGGAAAGCCGCCAGCCGACGCAGCTACCCATGCCCTCGGAACCTCAGAACCGACTGACCTCGGATCTAACGGCCGAACCGTCTCCGCGACAGATCGCTCGTCGCCAACCCGATCGAGTCGAACCGCAATTGGAAGAATCGAACGCCCAGAATATCACTCGGCAGTTGACGCAAAACACACTGTTAGCCGACACGCAGGTGGCCACCGAAGACAATTCGAATCCCACGGAAGCGGCGCCGACCGAAACGCCGACCAGTTCCGCTTCACCTGCGCAAATGACCGTGTCCAAGACAGACGCGACGCTCGATTCGCCGTCACCGCAGGCTAATCCTGCCAACGAGACGGCGATTGCGGCGGTGCCCACCAATGTGACACCCGAGCGTCGAATACAGGCCGATTCGCCACAGGATATTTCGAAGCCGACGCAGCAATTGACGCGAGATGCCACGCAACTCGCCACTCCAAATTTGGAATCGGTTGTGCAAGATACAAGTGTTCGTCCGAAGAGTTCGGATATTGATTCTACGCCCGATGACGCAGTTGCATCCGCAGTGACTCGAGCCAAGCAGGGGATTGCCGGCGCTGGAGTGGAACCAAACTTTGATCGAGAAACTCCGGCGCAAGCCAGCTTGGTAACGACCGGTTCTGCGTCTGCAAAACGAGCATCGTCTACGCAAGCTCAAGAAGGACCGGCGTTGGCACCCAGTGACGCACCAGAAATCAAACGCGCGGTCGCCGAAGCGTCCGTGCCATCTGCGTCGTTGTACGCGCAAGAAGTGGATGCTGCCGTCACCAGCGGAGCGGATCAACCGGCGGATATTGATTTGGCAGCTTCGTCATCCGTTACCAAGGCGGGTGCGAACGCCATGCCAGCGCCTGTTTCGGCACAGCAAGGGACGGCCGAAGTCGACTTCGGTCCAACTCGGATTGCCGCCAGTGTCGGTTTACAAAAAGCGGCCGGTGGTGGTCAGCCCGAACCGAATCTTCGTCCCAGTCAATCGCTGGGGATGGCGCGCGACGTAGCGGGAGCGGGTTCGTTTGCCGCTCCGACGAATGCCAGAAATGTTTCGCCTCAGCGGCCCAGCGGCAGTGATACTCCGACCAGCGACCAGCCCAGCCCCGTTGCGTTGCAAGTGGCGAATGTCAATACCAACGGTGGACCTGCCCAGTTGCTGGCCAATGCGGCGGGACAAGCGAACACCAACGAAACGGAATTGGCGCCTTCGGCCACTGCGCCTTCTACGGCGCTACCGTCTCGAGCGACTCAGAGTTCTTCGTCCGAATTGAACGATATTGTGGCGCGCAGCGGAGGTGGTTCGAATCAGCCGTTACGCAAGTCGCAAGGGACACGGATTTTTGTTCCAAGTTCGGCCGAAACGGTGACGCTTGCCGGAGAAAATGCGTCCAGCGGCGTGCCCGATGCGGCGCCGGTGGCGGCCAACAATCAGGCTCATCGCCGTACGCCGACTGGAATTGTCGGCCCGATTGAGAACGATCAAACGGGCGCGTTGGCTGCGGACGTGCAGTTGGACGGTGCAAATGCGGGACCATCGGAAATGTTGCCGGGGCGCATTTCGTCGGCGGAATTGGCAGATCCGGTTGGTCCGATGCCGGTCAGTCAAGCGGGGCAAGGACTTCAGGTCGCTCGGCATATAGAACGCCAACTTCCCACCGGTGCGTTAGGTCAAACCAAAGTGGAAATTGCTCCCATTGGCACTCGTTCCGAAACCATTCCTGACACGTTCCTGGAGAATCCGGCCCTGGCGGTTTCCACCGGCCCAATGTCACGGCCGTCTGCCGGAGGACTTGTCGTTCAGACGGAAGCGACTGCGGGGCTGGGCGGTTTTGTGGCGGAAACCGGGCCGTCGGTGGCGTTGCGACGTCGCACTGGATTGGCGGAAAGCGAGTTCATTGCCAAACTGCCGGAACGGTTTCTTCGACGCGAAATGGGTTCGCCGATCCCCTTGCCCAATCCCAAGCCCGTACCGACCGACGCTTATCAGACTCGGATCAATCGTCGAGGCGAAGCAAATGCAGGTGGCAGTGGACGACCATCGGCCAAGACAGAACAAGCCATCGAAATGGGACTGGTTTTCTTGAGCCGAAATCAATCGCCTGACGGAAGTTGGAGCTTGAACTTTGGCGGCGATGGAAAAACCTACCGTCCGAATGAAACGCCGATCATGCGCTCCGATACGGCGGCAACCGGACTGGCGTTGTTGTCTTTCTTAGGTGCCGGCTATCACCATCAAGACGATAAATACAAAGACGTAGTCAAGAAGGGTCTGGAATTCCTGTTGGCTCATCAAGATGACGATGGCAATCTGTTTATTCCGCAGGATGAAAATTCGACAGCCAGCGCTGGCCTGTACAGTCATGGTATCGCGGCCATCGCCTTGTCCGAAGCGTACGGCATGACGCAAGACGATTGGCTTCGCGAACCAGCTCAGCGGTCACTGAACTATATTTCGGCTGCCCAACATGAAAGTCGAGGTGGTTGGCGATATACACCAGGCATCAGCGCCGATACTTCGGTTTCCGGCTGGATGATGATGGCGCTGCGAAGTGGTGAATTGGCTAATTTGGACGTTTCGGTGGAAACGCTGGAACTGATCGAAAAATGGCTGGATTCGGCGAAAGCCAGCAAAGCCGAACCGCATCTGTTTCGTTACAACCCTTATGCGCCCAACAATGCGACGCAAGGGCATGGTCGAATTCCCTCCAAGACCATGACCGCCGTCGGTTTGTTGATGCGTTTGTATACGGGTTGGAGCCGAGACAAAGCGGAAATGATGGCCGGTGCGGAATACTTGTTACAGAATTTGCCGTCAGTGGAAATGGAAGACAATGTTTCCCAGCGAGACACCTATTACTGGTACTATGCCACTCAGGTCATGTTTCATATGCGAGAGGAATACTGGGAGCAATGGAATCAGGCGTTGCATCCATTGTTGGTGGATACGCAAATCATTGAAGGACCATTGGCGGGCAGTTGGGATCCGTTTTACCCAGTAGCGGATCGCTGGGCGCCACATGGAGGTCGGCTTTATGTGACCACCCTGAACTTGTTATCTTTAGAAGTTTATTATCGGCATCTGCCAATCTACGAAGATACCGCTCAGTAGGCTTCCCGGAAGCAGACTTCGCTGATGCGGAACAGCGGAAGGAGAGTTTCTGGTGAACCATTGTCCTAGATGCGGTATAGAGCTGATCGAAAACGCTAGATTCTGTCACGATTGCGGGCAACGACTGGATGAGACGAAGTCGAAACAAGCGTTTCGCGACGAAAACAAGTTTGATTCGCAAATCGAAGTCAATCGCCAACGCATTCAACAACGGCGTCATCTAGACGACGAAGAACGCATCTTGTGGGATGGCACGTTTTCGGCAAAGGGCATGGTCAATTGGTGGCTGGTAGCCGCTTTACTTTCAGTGGCTTTGCCCATTGGCGCCTCCATTGTGCAGGTGGATCGCAGTATTTGGCTACTGCTTGGCGGCGCCTTGGTGCTGGGCTGGTTGTGCTTGTTTGTTTGGTTGGTGATCCAGCAACTAGGCGTGCATTACGAACTGACCGATCAACGTTTGATTCATCGAGAAGGGATCATATACCGCGTTACCAGCCGAGTAGAAGTGATTGACGTGGATGATGTTACGATTGAACAAGGAATTGTCGAACGGCTTCTGGATGTCGGCACGATACAGCTCCATTCCAGCGATCGGTCTGATCCCTTTTTGCGAATGGAAGGGATTGATCGAGTGCACGATGTGGCGTTGTTAATCGATGACGCTCGTCGAGCGGAACGTATTCGACGAGGTTTGCATATCGAAACGGTATAGTGTTGGTTGGTTGCTGTTGGTGGTTCGTTCTTGGTTCGTTCTTGGTTCGTTCTTGGTTCGTAGTCCCGCCTCTAGGCGGATGGCGCAATCAGGGTCTCTTCCGCCTAAAGGCGGGGCTACGAACAAAAAGGCGTTACTTCGGTAGATCGGTTGGAGGTTTGTCCGAGGTGTACTCCATCGATTCCCACAACGGCGTGCCTTGGTTTTGGATGTCACCACCGGTCGAAAGGGAAAACGATTTATCGTGGGCAACCGCGTCGATATTCACGACCGGATTGCCGTCACCTGTGAAGCGAGCTTTCTTTAGGGGCTGAAAGGATTCTGCATTGGTGCGAATCCAGCCATTGCCGAATTCGGCTGTTCGAGTTTGCGTGGCGGAAACGCGATTGCGCCGAAAATCTTCGACAAACGAATAATATCCTTTCAACTTGTCGCCATTGGCAATGGTCGAAAACGTCACCAGATGCAGCCACTGCTTGCGTTCCGGATGAAAGAACCAACCTTGGTACGCAGTTCGCTTTTCGTTCAACACTTCCGCTCGTACCATGAACCGATAGGCTTGATCCTGCTGCCAATCAAAATCATAAAACGATTGACCTCCGGTCCCTTCATTGCCAAATCGACCAATGCGTACGCCTTCGCCCTGATGCAGCAGTTCTACTCGCAATTCATCTTCCACGGCATTGGGATCGTTTTGATTACCCGGATCCCAAACGGAAAAGATAAGTAACTTCTTGCCGTTGGCCAGTTCCTGTAGTCCAAAGTAGCCTTTGTTGAAACCGCAAACGCAAAAATAAGTGCCGGGTGCCGACTGACGAACAGTGATTTCATTGTAGAATTCGACCGCTTCGTCCGCCGGATATTGCAAGTGAACTGACCGACAGGCGATGTCTTTCAGCCGTTCGTCGGCATCGGCTGTGGTGACCAACAGGTTTGCCATCACAGCGACCACGCATGCAAGAGTTATTGACGATATTGCTTTTGCCACGCTGCATCCTTTTCCGAAAGATCTGAATCATCACCGT
Source organism: Planctomycetales bacterium (assembly GCA_020426955.1). Lineage (GTDB taxonomy): Bacteria > Planctomycetota > Planctomycetia > Pirellulales > Pirellulaceae > JAGQOZ01. The sequence goes on along the minus strand of JAGQOZ010000186.1, from coordinate 1,797 downwards.
AGAATTGGACTAGTCGAGCCAATTCGGTTTTGAGGTTGGCGATTTGATTCGCATAATCTGGGTTTTGAAATTCGTTTCTTAATTCGTCTGGATCGTTTTGCAAATCATAGAATTCCCATTCGTCAAATTCGTAGAAGTGCATCAATTTGTAACGGTCCGTGCGCACGCCATTGTGCTTGGCCACCATGTGCACGCTAGGGTATTCGTAATAATGATAGTAGATCGACTGGCGCCAGTCGCTTGGCGATTCTCCCTTCAGCAGCGGGACCAGCGACCGTCCTTGGATGTCATCCGGCACGGTGGCTCCGATCATCTCCAGGAACGTGGCCGCGTAATCCAGATTCTGCACCAAGTGGTGGTCTTCCGAACCAGCTTTGGCAACGCCGGGCCATTTGACAATCAACGGCATTTTTAGCGATTCTTCATACATCCAACGTTTGTCATACCAGCCATGATCGCCCAGATAGAAGCCTTGATCCGACGAATATATCACAATGGTATTGTCTTCCAGTCCGTTGTCCTGCAAGAAAGACATGATCCGGCCGACGCTGTCATCCACGCCTTTGATGCAACGCAAATAGTTTTTCATGTATCGCTGATATTTCCAACGGACTAATTCGGCGCCCGTTAGATTGGCTTTCTTGAACGCATCATTTTTGGGTTCGAAGGCTTCGTCCCACTGCCGTCGTTGATCGGCAGTCATGCGTTTCATGTTCATAAAGCCCGAACGATCCACCGACTGTTTTGGATTGGGATCGAAATCATCTTCGGGCGAAACGAATAGATCAAACACCAAGTGCATGTGTCGATCGATTTCCATTTCTTGGTATCTGGCCGGATTGGCGTTGTCTTCGTACTTGTCGAATAACGTGGCTGGTTCAGGAATGGTCACGTCATCGTACAGCGTCAGATGCTGCGGCGCCGGCATCCAGTTTCGATGAGGAGCTTTGTGTTGGCACATCAGCATGAAGGGCTGTTCTGCCGTAGCTTGTTCCTTGAGCCATGCCAACGCCAAGTTGGTGACAATTTCCGTGCAGTGACCTTGGGTTTGAATTTTTCCATCGGGCGTCAGCAACGCCGGATTGTAGTAGTCTCCTTGGCCCGGCAACACTTTCCAATAGTCAAAGCCTTGTGGGTCTGACTGCAGATGCCATTTCCCAATCATGGCCGTCTTATAGCCGTGTTGTTGTAAGATCTTGGGAAATGTCTGCTGCGAACCGTCAAAACGATTCCCGTTGTGCATGAATCCGTTTAGATGACTATGTTTGCCAGTCAAAATGACGGCTCGGCTAGGCCCGCAAATCGAATTGGTACAAAAGCTATTGCGAAACAGCATGCCTTGTCGAGCCAGTTGATCGATGTTGGGTGTGGGATTAATGTCTTTCAGCCAATCGCTGTAGGCACCAATCGCATGCGGCGCGTGGTCGTCGCTGAAAACGAAGATAATGTTCGGTCGTTTGGGTTCTGCTGCCGCCAAAGATGACAACAGGCACAAAAGGACAAAAATCGATCGACGGATACTGGGCATTTTCGTTTTGCTCCACATAGGTTGGTAGCGTGATTGAACGAAAACACAGTTTACGTCAGTATCGTTGCAGGATCTACCAGCTTGGCAGAAGCATGTCCATTCGCATTTGAGAGTAAATACGTGAAACCGAAAGCCCTTTGGTTTTAGCCCTTTAAGAACGCCCAGCCGGTGATGAACCAGTCTGGACCGAATGGTTCGCACCAGCGCACTTCCGCTTCAATGGAAATGGTTTCGTGCAGGAGACTGTAGATGTCCAGCCGAGCAATACT
>JAGQOZ010000185.1 GCA_020426955.1 Planctomycetales bacterium | reverse complement strand
ACTCCAACAAGTGCAAAGCGAAACTGGGAAATCACCCGAAGCGGAACAGGACAAGCAAAAGCTGGCCGCAGCTCAGCAGAGCTTACAGGAAGCAAATCAAAAGTACGAATCACTTGATGGCCATCGCGAAAATCTGATTCGGCAGTTGGCGGACTTGAATCAGCAGCGGATCGACCTTCGTCAGCAGCCCACGTCGCTGAACGAAAAAGCGACGCAGCTTCGCCAGCAACTGGAACCACTGGTGAAAACGCGAGACGAAAAGCAGGCCGCTGCCGACAAGGCGAATGAAGAATTCCAGAATTCGCAAAAGACCAAGCTGGCTGCCGACGATTCGTTGGAACGAGCGAACCAAGCGATCGCTCGCGCAGATGAATCGATCCAGCAAGCCCAGCAACGTCTGGATCAGGCAAAACAATTTCGTGCGAAACAAGACGAATTACTGGCATCGGTCAAACAGCAGCAAGATTCGTTTCGACCCACCTGGACCGACATTGCTCTTTCGCCCGACGGTCAGTTGGTTGCCACGGTGAACCAAGACGGCTTGATTACCACGTGGAATGTGGACGCAAAACAAGCGCTGGAAACTCGACAGAGCCTTTCGCAACCGACCAGTTTGCGTTTCATTAACGCAACCGACCTGCTGGTGACAAGCGAGAGTCAGCAACAGAGAATTCACACTTCGGCAAACTGGGAACTGGCAACGACGATTGGCTCGGCGGACGGAGAATCACCGTTTGCCGACCGAATTTTGGCAATCGATTTTCATCCATCCGAATCGATTTTGGCGGTGGGAGGCGGCGCGCCTTCTCGAGCTGGCGAAGTTCATTTGATCAACTACCAAAACGGACAGATCATTCATTCGTTTGACAATCTACACAGCGACACGGTGTTTGATGTGGCGTTTTCCCAAGATGGCAGTCGGTTGGCCACTAGCGGCGCAGACCGATTCATGAAAGTGTTTGACGTGGCGACCAGGGAATTTCAACGCGCGTTTGAAGGCCATACGCACCACGTGCTGTCTGTTGCATGGCAGGCGGATGGACGAGTGTTAGCGACGGCGGGTGCGGATAAAGTGGTCAAGCTGTGGGATTCCCAAAGTGGTTCTCAGCTGAGGACCATTCAAGGATTTGGCAAGGAAGTGACCGGCGTGCAATATCTTGGAGCCAGCGAAACGTTTTGGGCCGTCAGTGGCGATCAAACGCTATGCCGCTGCGACTTAGGCGGGGCCAGGAATGGAGTGAATCGAGGTAACGATTTTCTGTATTCCGTCGCGACGGATCGATTTGGTCGAGCCGCCGTGTTTGCTGGACACGACAGCATTGTGCGAGTGGTCGATAAGGACGGCAAAACACTGGTAGAATTTCCGCCCGAAGCAAATTAACCGATTATTCGTCGTCTTCTTCGGCAGGAATTTTGACGTTGGCCACTTCTTCGGACGCCACCACCCAGCCGCGACAATCCGCCGCACCGCAACCGCAGCGAATGGCGGATTCGGCAGGCCAGCCGTAGTCAATGGTGACTTCTGTGCCGGCCGGAATTGGTTCTACGGCTACCAGCCAGACTTCTTCGCCTGTAGCTCCGTCATCGTCTTCCCAGCTGAGCAGTTCTGCGTTGGGTTCGCACGAATGATTGACAAAACAGAACGGAGCGGCTGGTTCTAAGGATTTGCCGTTTTCCAGATCAATGCAGTATTCAGAAGAATAGTTGGGATCGTCGATGACATCGCCATCAATCAGGCCGATAATCTCTCCTTCGTCAATCAAGCGAATGGCATACACGGCCGTTCCCAGATGGTTGCGACGACAGATGATCATCGAATAGGGATTAATGTGGCAGTCGTCATCTTGATCATCGGGCGAATCGAATTCAATTTTCAAATTACTATTCCTAAACGAGTGGGCGGTGCCGATCTGATTGGTCTTCTACGGGGCTTCGTCTTCCAGTTGAGTCAGCGTGGCTTCCAGTTGCGTTGCCACTTGGCCTTTGCTGAGCACTTTGGCAAAGCCATGTTGTAGGGCATTTTCAATCCGCCCGGTATGCACGTGGGACGCTACGCCTACCAGATGCACTCGGTGTACCTGTGCCCACTGAGCCAGCTTTGCGACGTCCAGGCCTGGTAAACTCAAATCAACGACCACCGCTGAATTGGCTGGACATTGGCTGGCGGCTGTATCTGTCCAACGACCAATTGCTTGCGGCTTCCATTTCGAGCATGGACCAGAAAGTTGCGACTGGAACATCAGGTCATTGGTCAAGATTAATACATTCATGGCAGGTGCTTTATGCGAATTGGCGAAGTGTTCATACCGCCTCGGGGCCTCGAGTGGTTTCGCCGATGCGAATGGTGTCTTCGATCGGCAGCAGGAAGATTTTGCCATCGCCAATGTTTCCGTTTTCGCCGGTTCGAGCCACGCGGTTGATGGTGTCAATCGTGCGTTCCAGGAAGTCGTCATTTACGACAATCTCTAACGTGACTTTGCGCAGCAAATTGATCTTGTATTCTTGGCCTCGGAAGGTTGCGACCTGTCCTTTTTGCCGAGCAAACCCTTGTGCGTCACAAACCGTCATGCGTTCTACGCCCACGGCGTATAAAGCTTCTTTTACCGCATCCAGTTTGGTTGGCTGAATGATGGCCAAAATCATTTTCACAGCAGGCAGACTCCGAGAAACTCTATTCAAGACGAATGATCCATCGCATTGATGACATCCGAGAGGATAGCACGAGTTGCCTTGGGCGGGAAGTTGACCTTTTCGCAAATCAGGGGACTGACAAACACACGCACTCGTTTCACATAGTGATCAAACTGCGATTCCGCCAGCGTTTTGACAACGGGTGAAACGTCGGCCAATTGCTGGTATGCGCCGGTCTTGGGTGAACGAATCTGAATATTGCATTCCACTTCCAGCTTGGCCGGAGCGGCGTCGACCAGGATCGCGTGCGGCGGCAGGTCTTCTTGCATCTTGTTCGAAAGTTGCTGCTGGAGGTGTTTGGAGACGTCCACCAAACGAGGATAACTGGAATGAGCAATCGCGGCGTAGAGTGACGGTGACTCCAAGCAATTGAATTCGTCAATGCGTTTGTAAAGAAGCCGTTTTTCGCCGAACAGACCGTCCAGCAAAGTTCGCACCGAAGTATCGCCAGCCGCTTCCTGCAATTGACGGACAAATGTCGCTTCGTCCAACGCAAAGAAGCTGGGCCAATCAACTGTGGAAGATAGTTCGTATACCGATCGTTGCAGCATGGCCGTCGCGGCGCGAACCGTGTGATGCCAATAGACTTCGCTGAACATCACGTAGCGCGCAAAAATCATCATTTCGGCGGCCGTCTTGCCTTTGCTGGTCACCGCCACACCGTCTGAATTGGCATTCAAACACAGCGAATCCAATAATCTCTGCTGGTCAAAATTACCACCGTATGCCACGCCCGCATGCAAACTATCTCGATACAGATAATCCAGTTTGTCTACATCCACCGGCCCAGATAATAGGCTCTGCAGTAAGCGAATGGCGGGATTATCACTGGTGCCGGCCAGCACTTCCACTACTTGCTCAGACGAAATTCGCCACTGCGATCTCAAAATCTGGCTGATTTCCAAATCGCTCAGCATTTGCCTTGCAAATTCCTCATGCCGCGGAATCTGGGGTAGTTGCAGGTCTTCCATGGGGTGGCAGAACGGCCAATGACCGATATCATGCAGCAACGCAGCTACGATGAAACGTTCCGCCAATTCCACGGAAATCAGGCGATTGAATTCGGGCCAGCGGCTCAATTGACGCAAGAACAGTAAGCTCATGCGATAGACGCCCAGCGAATGTTCAAACCGACTATGGTTCGCACCGGGATAGACTAGTGAAACGAGTCCCAGTTGGGAGATTCGAGCCAACCGGCGAAACGGTCGCGAATCCACAATCGCTTGCACTCGATCCGTCAGAGGCACGTTTAGTTGATTGGGGATTCGAATCATGCCTTGGCATGTATCAAGTCCCGCGACTTCGGGAATCTGATAGATCGAATCGGTCATCGATCACTCCGTTGCCAATCTTCCGCTGTGTGGTCTAAAACGGGATGCCCATCAACAGCCGCAACAACACCGTCGCGCCCAAATACATCCCGTAATGGATAGCCCCGGAAACAAAGTCCATTTCCATGGACGCCAGCGCGGTCAGCCCACCAATCGAAACCATGGGAACGGCCGCCATGGCATAATGAATCAGTTCCAAGTCGTCACCAAACAGATTGGTCTTGAGGAAATAGAATCCGGCCCACAACAACGCGTAGACCAAGCCGCACACTGCCGCTCGCATCCACAACACGGCACCTCGATGCGGTTCCAATTCGGAATTTCGCAAGAACGCGTAGCCGGCCACCGCCAAAGGCGGTCCCAACAGTACGGCCCCGATGGCCAAAATCCACATGGGAACGCCGGTTTCCGATCCCTTATAGGTATTGCCAATCAGCCAAGCCACAATCAGTGTTAGTAGCACCGCGCCGACGATTCCCACAATCATGACAGGCGTAATCTGAGCTTCCTCTCGTTCAATGGGCTTCAGCGCCGGTCGACCAGATGAATCCTTTGGTCCGTAGCCTTCATCTTCATGAATGACGACCGATTCGGATGCGTCGGGCACCTGGATCGATTCCTTGCACTTAGGGCAGGGACCGGTCTTTCCGGCAAACTTTTCGCTGACTTGAAAACGAGCGAGACAACTAGGGCAGGTGACTTGAATCGGCATGAGTAGAAAGTTACAAGCAGATGGTCTGAAATGAGATCAACATTATTCTCGGCAAACGAACCGTAAAACCGCAATCTCGCCATTTTAGTCGAAGACCGCCAAGTCGAACCAAATATCGGCGAATTTGGCGGAAAAGCTGGGCCCGTATCAATCCGCGTCCGTCAGATCTCGTTCGCTAATCATGGTAAAGCCTTTGGACGCCAACGTATCCATTCCCATCTCAATGTTGTCCACCATCAGAGCCACGGCGGGCCGATCATTGGGACGCATCAATAGCGGGTACGCCTGTACGATATTGACTTCTGCCTGGAGCAGAGCTGTGCAGATCTGCAGTAAAGGCTGTGAAACATCGGGTAGCTCGACGCCGATCAAATCGGTTTCTATCAAGGCCAGTCCCGCGCGTTCTAGGATTTCTCGCCCTTGTTCTGGGTGGCTCAGGAGAAATCGGACAAACGAACATTCGCTGGAATCGTTGATTGACAGAGCGACGATGTGAACCTTGCTACCTTCGAATCGGCGAACCACATCCAGCAACTGCCCGACACGATTCTCCAAGAACACCGTGAATTGTCGAATTGTCGGATAATCCCGCCCTCGAATAGTACCCAAGCCGCCGGTGGTTCCTTCGCCGATGCTCATCCCGTCCTCGGTCTTTGAAAAGCGTTATCAATTGGCAACGGTTTTGCCGCAATATATTCGACGCGTTATAGACCATGCTACGACAATCGTCAACGAGTGCGTTTTTTTGATAGGCGCTTACCGACTGGATGATTTACTTGATTGTGGAAAATCAATTTTTGGGCGGGGCGCTATGCTTGTGGTCGATGGAGGCTGCTTGTACGGCAGGATTCGCGAAGTCGTCCTTGGGAAGAGACATCAGATGCTGCTCTTCCCTGAAAAAATGGATCAGATTGTTTTCCGTTGAATCACCGAGTTTGGCTGCTGGATGATATTTCTTCGGCGCATTGACTGGGCGGAATAGGAAGCTCAATATGACCTTCGCGTGGGTCTGCCGCCCCTTCATCTGCGGATTGTTGCTTCGGCAAATCTCTACGGCATCATGAACCGTATTCATTCTTCGCGGGCGCTCGAAGAAGCACTCGTCGTACTCAACGATTCCGCTGGATTGTGGACGGCCATGCCGTCGATCACACGACCATGTGCAAGTTCCGTCGAACGAACGGTGATTCACTGAAAGAACTCTTCGTTCAAATTGGTTTGATCGCGCGCAAACTAGGTCACCTGCCTTGGCAAATTTTGGGTACTGATGGGACTCGGATGCCTGTGAACAATCGTCACAGCGGTTCGGCGCACGTCCGATCAGCTGCGCAAGGCCAATGTGGAATTGGAAGAGCAATTCCAAGAACTCGAAGCGAATGCCGCCAGCGAAGTGCACGAGAAACTAGCCACTCGTGCACGTACGGATGCATTTGTGGGGGCAGAAAAACGCCCAGGCCTTGAATGGAGCTGAGCGTAATTTGCTAAAGTCTTTGATAAAAAGGCTTTAAGAGAGTACACCCCACTGGATTCGAACCAGTAACCTTCGGTTTCGTAGACCGATGCTCTATCCAATTGAGCTAGGGGTGCAAACTGAAGCGGCATAGGCACTTGCGTCAATTCGGCGAAAGCGTCAAAATTGCCTCAGTACACCTTTTCTACACCTAGGGGCACTTATTTACAAGGCCAGTTGGAACAGAAAAGGCCGTCCCGGATTGCAGCCGAGACGGAAATCACAGCAACCGTTTGCAGGGAGTTTGCCGTGACTAGCGTCAAATCTACCAAATCCAGGTCGGCTGAAAAGCCGTCAAAACCTAAACCTGATTTCCCATTATTTGCCCATGCTAGCGGGCAGTGGGCCAAAAAGATCTGCGGCCGACTACGCTACTTCGGAACCTGGGACGATCCGAAAGCCGCCCTCGAGCGGTATCTGTTCGAGAAAGACTATTGGATCGCCGGCCGTACGCCCCCGAAAAACAGGCTGGAATTAGGGGCAACGCTCGAGACGACTTGCAACACGTTCTTACATGCAAAGAAGCAGCAGGTCGATTCCGGCGAACTCTCGGAACGACATTGGGCCGACCTGCAGCAAACTTGCATCGAACTTCTCGAAGCATTCCCCCGAACCTTGGCCGTCGACACGCTCACGCCCAAAGACTTTGAAGAACTGCGGGCGAAGTTGGCCGAGCGATTGGGACCGACGGCGTTGGGCAACGCAATTCAACGCATCCGATCGATTCTCAAATATGCCTACGAAGCACAACTGATCGACCGGCCGGTCCGGTTTGGTCCGAACTTCAAACGACCGTCGGCGAGAACTGTGCGGCTAAGAAAAGCCGAAGTCGGTCCGAAGGTATTCGAGCCGCAACAGATTCGTGATCTGATCGACAAAGCAACGTGGCAAATGCGGGCCATGATCTTGCTTGGAATCAACTGTGGTCTGGGCAACGCTGATATCGGTCAAATGGAGTTTCGCCACGTCGACTTGTTTAGCGGTTGGCTCGACTACCCACGGCCGAAAACGGGAATCTTGCGGCGGGGCAAGCTTTGGCCGGTAACCATCGACTCGTTGACGCTGGCGAAGGAAAAGAGACACGAGCCCAAAGTCGAAGGGCTTGGCGATCGATTCTTCATCACAAAGCGAGGCAAATCGTTCTACAAGGATTCGCCCGATAACCCCATCGCGAATGAGTTTCGCAAGCTCTTGAATTCGATTGGCATGTCACGCCGTGGCGTCGGCTTCTATTGGCTTCGCCATACGTTTGAGACCGTGGCGGGCAACACCCGCGACCAAGTCGCTGTTGATTATTGCATGGGCCACGTTGACGCCTCTATGGCTGGCAACTATCGGCACGGTATTGATGACGAACGTTTCGAAGCGGTGGCGTCCCATGTTCATGCATGGGTGTTTGAAAAGGAAGCGAGGTAGATCATGTACAACTGGAACGAAAACCGAAAAAACCAAATGCGAAGGTTTGAGTTTGAGAGATTCGAACTGATCGCCTGTCTGCAGCAGCTGAGAGAAGCTCGAAAAAATGGCCGTCCCGTCGACGTTCTGGCTGTCGTCGACGACCTATTAGATCAGTTGGATCGGCCTGTTTATCGGCAATGTAACAATCGCCGAGCGCCCAGCGGTTTTGCTGACTGGATTAAACGCCAGGTTGGCTCGAAGGGACGGTGACAGATGTCTGATGCGTTTGAATCTCGACTGTACGAGCTGCATTCTTTCGAACAGTTGATCACCGGCCAGGCGAGTATGGACGATTTGGAATTCTTCAGTAAAGATCTGATTCGTTTGCGGGACGCCTGGGGTAATGGGGATCGCGATAACGTGAAGATTGAATTCTTCCAGATTGTCAATGCTTTCGCCGTTCCTTCGCTTGCTACGAGACGCCAACAGATCAATACACTAAGTGGACTTTTTGGAGACGTCGAGCATTTTGTTCATGGCGGCGATTTGAGTAAGGCCGATCTGTCGAAACTGTTCAAACAAGCGTGGGCAATTTTGTCTCATGGCGACCTTCTGCGGTGCGCGAATGACCTGTTCGCAATTATCAAATATTCTGAAGCGAATCCAAATGACGCACTTACAAAGTTGGCAGAGATAGAACCTCTCGTCAATCATTTTGCTGAGTCACTGCTGTGGGCTTTACCGCAGTTGATGATTCCAGGCCACGAGGTTGAACATAGCTTTCAAATCGATTCGATGCTGACGGTTCTGATGCAAATGCGATGTTATTCGGCCGAACGACGAATATGTGAATTAGTACCAACAAGGAATCGGGACGCCTGCATAGAACTTCTTTCCATGGCAGCGACGTATCTGGATAAGTCCCGGCAAATTGTGACTGCCCGCCACATGATGAGCACTTTCGTCGAATTGGAATACTTATTCAAATCCGCGTCGGCAATTTCCTTCGATGAATATTCGCTGGAACTGGAAAAGACGGCAAGAAAAATCAAGCTACTTGCATGTGACGAAATGATTCGATTGGATTCGCTGTGCGGCGGTGTACGCGATCAAGATGGGTCATCTCCAAAATCTGTCGACCCTGATGACAGCGGCGGAAATGATCCAGAGTTCACTGCCCAGGTGAACGCCATTTGGATTGAGCTTGGCTGTAAGACCGTTAGAGGGAAAGCGGAGTGCATTGAAGTCGCAGAAATCCTAAAAAAACGGGGCATCTCCGACAAGAGCGGTGTAAACAACTGGCGGGCAGTCCAGAAATGTCGCCACAACCAATCAATGCGTCGAAAGCGACTAACACAAGTCTGATTCTTTCTCTTGGCACACCACGCCGGATTGTGTCACGCTAAATGTGACACGGATTCGGCCTGGTTTTCTCGCCTCAAATGCAAAGTGTGTCACGCTTGTGTCACGTGTGGTACCAGGCGTACCTTCTTTTTGTAACAACCATTGCACCGATGCCAACTGGCACCCAGTTGGCCTTTCTGACACGCAAATGGGCTGAAATGAGAGGAATCCTCCACCATGAAAAGGAATTGGCGAACGACCAAGAAAAGTGGTCAGTCATCTTCTGTAGCCGCAGATGAATTCTTTACGACCACTGGCGCAGCGAAGCATTGCCGCGTTGGACAGGAAAAGATTCTGAATTGGATTCGGTCTAAGCAATTGAAGGCGAGCAACGTCGGTGAAGGTGACCGACCGCAATGGCGAATCAGCCGTCAAGATCTTTATGACTTTCTTGAGTCTCGCAGCAATCGCACGACGGACCAAGTTTCAGCGTCGGTGGGTTCATCCAAAATTCCTAAGTACGTTTAGGAGGGACTTCGCCATGCACGGACCGAAGATCAGAACGCCAGGCTTTGCAGACCTCGAGTTGGTCACTGGCGTGCAAACACACTACTCGCCGCAACGTGACCCGGAACTGAAAAACGGGGAGATCATGCGTTTTCGCGATTGGATGCAGTTCCATGTCGGCTTGCACCCGGACGTGATTGACTGGCTGGTCGAGGCCCCATGCCCGACGACACGGGCGACCGTGGAACGCCTGGTGGAGCGTTGGAGGGCTACCCAATGCGACTGATCGACTACTTCGAACAATTCAACATCGAGAACCGTGATTCGCTGGCCTATTCGACGCGGACGATTCACTACCGCCAAGCGGTCAAAGCGTACGCAGAGTGCTTTGGCGAAGCGGTAAACGTGGATCACATCACCGCCGAATCGCTCGAGCAATTCCGGCAATGGTGGCTCGGCCAGCCAAGCAAACAGCAAGGCAAGACGCGAACCGACAAGACCGCTCGCCGGTACTGTCGCACATTGCGGATGATTGCCGCCCATGCAGATCCGACCAAGTTCCCCGAGCAGCGTACCGGTTTGTTCCCGTTAGTCGAAAACTCGTTGACAACCTGGGTCAAAGCGAACGCAACGTCAGAAGACGAAGCGACCGTATCACGCCTGAAGATGATGCTGGGCCGCGACGTCGCG
>JAGQOZ010000184.1 GCA_020426955.1 Planctomycetales bacterium | reverse complement strand
AACGTGCGCGATTTCGTAATCAAGAGCACTGGTCCCTGCGCCGCCGAGCACTCCCGTGAAGGTATAGTTTCCTTCCGCGTCGGTCAGCACAAACGGTTCGTCGACATCCAGGATATTGTCGCCGCTGAGATCCATGAAGACGGTCCAATTGGCTAGCGGAGTATCTTCCGGATCTTTGATGCCGTCATTATTGATGTCTCGCCAAACGTTGCCCGTGATGATGCCGGTACCACCAGCGCCTTCGTTTAGAAAGTTGACGGATCGTTCATCGCCATTGGCTAACGTCATGTCGACATACCCGGTGGTCGGATTCGTGGCGGTCCAACCACTTCGGACCACTTCGGCCACTCGGTAATTGCCCGCGACCAATCCCGTGAACGAATACTTTCCGTCGGCGTCGGTCAATGTGGAATCTTCGCCAGAGTCGAGCGTGCCGTTTTGATTTTGATCCAAGTAGACGGTCCAGTTGGCCAGTCCGTCTTCGCCCTGATCGCGTACACCATCACCATTGAGATCATTGTAGATGCCACCCACCACATCGGCAGCCAACAGTTGGCGGTCTTCTAGTCTTTCACTGACGAAAGATCGACTTCGATTGTGACGTTTGCGGTTCGATTTTCTAGTTCGTGCAAAGGGTCGGCGCATAGTAATTCCCTACTATTAGCGAATGACGTTCAGTGGGTTTAGCGAGTTTCGATACGATCGAACTCGTGACGTAGAATGCGAACTGCAGGGTGTGTGTCAGATTTGGTGGTTCGAGCAGGAGTCCCAACGTGCGGTAACGAGCGACACGGAATTTGCGAAAAAATCCGAATTATGCCGGAAAGGTGTGCTGTCACGACACATTTTGGATCTTTGTGGGAATCGCGTTCCCGAATCCTTGCTCGAGCCTAGAAGACTGAGAACGAGCTGATTGTCATAATAAAGTGCTTAAGGGCGTCTATCGCGAATCCGCGGTCGTGCCAATTGCACACGTCGATCTTCGAATGAAATTGACTATAAAATCTGATTCGGAATCATTTGGCCATGAATACGTTTTCTCGAGTAGCAACCATGATGATGCTTCACCGCACGATAACAACCGCGAGTCCTCAAGCTAGAACTGCTATCGTGGGGATTTGGCATTTATTGACAATCACTCTTGGCATCATGCCTGTTGTCGTCGGCCAAGTTGCTGCGCAAGAAACGGCGTCTCCGTCAATTGACTACGGTCAGCAGATCCAGCCATTGCTGGCCAAGCACTGTTACGCGTGCCACGGTCCCGACGAAGGTGCGCGTGAAGCCGATTTGCGTTTGGACTTGGAAGACGCAGCCAAAGAGTATGCAATCGTGCCAGGGGATTCGTCGGCCAGTGCGATTGTGGAACGCATTTTTTCAGAAGACCAAGATGAAATCATGCCGCCTCGTGACACGGGGCACGTCCTTTCCCAAGAAGAAAAAGACGCCATCAAGAATTGGATTGATCAAGGCGCGCCGTGGCAATTGCATTGGGCGTTCCAGCCGATTCGTTCGCCCGAAATTCCGGCCACAGATCTCAGTTGGGGTGCGAACGCAATCGATCGGTTTGTGCTGGCCAAACTCAAAGAAAAGAATCTGACTTCGTCCCCACCGGCAACCAAACAGGCATTGATTCGACGAATATATTTCGATTTGATTGGCTTGCCGCCCACCACAGAACAAGTCGCGGCGTTTGTGAATGACCAGCGAGCGGATGCATTGGAACACGTTGTTGACGAATTGCTCAAATCGCCACACTACGGAGAACAGATGGCCGCCAGCTGGCTCGATGTCGCTCGGTTTGCCGACACCAACGGGTACCAGAATGATTTTGTGCGTACCATGTGGCCCTACCGAGATTGGGTGATCAACGCGTTCAATGAAAATTTGCCGTACGATCAATTCATTGTTCAGCAAATTGCCGGGGACATTTTGCCTGATTCGACCAAGTCGCAGCGGATTGCCACGGGCTTCCATCGCAACAATCGGTCGGTGACGGAAGCAGGTTCGATCCCCGAGGAATGGCGAATTGAAAACTGCGTAGATCGAGTCGAAACGACGGGCACCGCTTTTCTGGGGCTGACCATCGGTTGCGGTCGATGCCACGATCACAAATACGATCCCGTCACGCAGAACGAATTCTACCAATTCTTTGCATTCTTCAATAACGTCGATGAACTGGGCGTCTATCAGGAAACTCGAGGCAACGTCGGACCGCAAGAAAGAGTTCCCACGCCTGATGAACTCGCACGCCTGAACCAACTGGATCAGGAAATTACGTCGTTGGAAAGCGAAGTGGCGAACCAAGCCCAAGTATCGGCAGTCCAATTCATTTCGGAATGGCGAACGTCGCTTGCCTCGTTGCCAGATTCCAAACGACCCACCGCCGCATTCGAATTTACATCGCCGGCCGACGTGAAATTGGTCCAAGGACCGACGGCCGCGGGTTTCACGCTCGACGGTACGGCAGATCAAATCGGTGCAGTTGCCAGCGAACCATTTGCATTCGAACGAAACAAACCGTTTTCTTGGTCGGTTTGGCTAACGGGCAATTCGCGAGGTGCCATCTTTTCCAAGATGAATGAAGACAACTCGTATCGAGGTGTAGACGGTTTGATTTTGTCTGACGGTCGGCTCAAGGTTCACTTGATTCATAAGTGGAGTGACAATGCAATTGCCGTGACCACCACTTTGCCCTTGCCGGCAGATCGCTGGACTTGTTTGACCGTGACATACGACGGTAGTTCGCAAGCGAAAGGCGTTCTTGTCTACGTCGACGGCCATACAGTGGAAACAAAGATTGAGGTCGATTCGCTCAGTCAGACCATTGCGGCAAATGTCCCGTTCAAGATGGCACAACGATCCAAGTCGGAATTCTTCCGTGGCGAAATGTCCCAATTTCGCTTGTACGATCACGCCTTGACTGCCGAACAAGTGCAACAACTGCAACGCCATGCGGTGGTGAATCGTTACGACGAATTGACCAAATCCGACGCGGTGGCAGAACCGCTGGCGGTGATACAGGACTACGTGATTCGGCAACAAGATACTTCGAACAGTGAGAAACTAGCTCAGTTAAAAGCCAAACGCGACGAATTGATCGCTGCGCAAACGACCACCATGGTCATGAAGGAACGCGAAGGGCCGTATCGAGAAACCTATGTGTTGAAACGAGGCCAATACAATTTGCCGGACACCAGCACTGTGTTGATGCCCGCCGTTCCCACCGTGCTGCCGCAATTGACAGAAGATCAGCCGCAGAATCGTTTGGGCTTGGCGTTGTGGCTGGTGGATGATCGCAATCCGTTGGTGGCTCGAGTGGTCGTGAATCGGGCGTGGATGAAGTTTTTCGGCCGTGGGTTGGTTGCGTCGGCAGACAATTTTGGCATTCAAGGCACGCCGCCGTCGCATCCCAAACTGCTGGACTGGCTGGCGAATGATTTTCGTCAACAGGGCTGGGACTTAAAGCGATTGCACAAACAGATTGTGATGAGCGCCACGTATCAACAGTCATCCGAATTCACTGCAGAACGATTGGAACGCGACGCTGACAATCAGTGGTTGGCGCGAGGCCCTCGTTTGCGGCTTTCGGCCGAACAATTACGTGATCAGGCGCTGGCCATTTCCGGCTTGCTGGCGGATCAAATTGGCGGGCCATCCGTCTTCCCCTATCAGCCCGACGGACTTTGGGACGAACTAGCCGGCGGTGCGAATAACGGCCCCTACAAAATGTCAACTGGCGATGATTTGTATCGACGAAGTTTGTATACGTATCGTAAACGAACTGTTTCCCATCCCACACTGGCCACGTTTGACGCTCCGACTTGGGAAATTTGCCAAGCGAAACGAGCAACCACCAATACGCCACTGCAATCGTTGGCGCTGTTGAACGACGTTACCTACGTAGAAGCGTCGCGAAAGCTGGCCGAACGCATGTTGTTGCATGCTGACGACGGCCAAGATTCGAACATTGCGGATTCGATTGCGTTTGGATTCCAATTGGCGACGCAGCGAACACCAACCCAAACGGAATTGCAGACGCTGACCGCCGGGTTCGACCATTACTTGGCGTTTTATCAGGATCATCCGACCGAAGCAAAACAGCTACTTGCCACCGGTGAATCCAGCGTCAACGATGCGTTGCCTAGCGACCAGTTAGCCGCCATGTCGTCCGTGGCATCCATTCTGCTAAACCTGGATGAAGCGGTTTCCAAATTTTAGAAAACATGGGAGCCCGAAACTCCTGCTGAGTTATTTAGTTAAACCGGGAGCCCGAAGCTCCTGCTGAGTTCAAAATCACTACCTCGATCTGACTGCAACGAATAAAGACAACGGACGCTTCGTTCGTCCGGCGATGAATTTGGAGAATGAAAATGAATTTTGAAACACCGATCAGCAGCTTACAAGATGATTCGATTCGAGGTAACCGACGCTTGTTCTTGCAGTCGGCCGGGCTGAGTCTTGGTTCGATCGCAGCCGCATCGCTGGGTTCGCCTCGCACTGTCCACGCAGATGCCGCGGCAGCTAGCCATGGTCTGCCTGGCCTGCCGCATCACAAGGCGACAGCTAAACGAGTGATCTACTTGTTTCAGTCAGGCGCGCCGTCTCAGTTTGAATCTTTCGATTACAAGCCGGGGCTGAGTAAGATTGCCAAGACTGAATTGCCGAACGAAGTTCGCATGGGGCAACGTTTGACCGGTATGACGGCGGGCCAGGCGAGTTTCCCGATTGCACCCTCGATTTTCGAGTTTAAGCAGAAGGGCGAATCGGGAATTTGGATCAGTGAGTTGTTGCCACACATTGGCGACGTTGCGGACAAACTGTGCGTGGTGCGTTCGATGCATACGGAAGCCATTAATCATGATCCGGCCATCACGTTTTTCCAAACCGGTTCGCAACTCTCTGGCCGACCTAGCATGGGAGCGTGGGTGGCGTACGGATTGGGTTCGATGAATGAAAACTTGCCGACGTTTATGGTGCTGGTTTCTCGTGGTACGGGGCGAGCGGCCGGGCAACCGCTGTACGATCGACTGTGGGGAACGGGCGTTTTGCCGGGCAAGCATCAAGGCGTGAAACTTCGCAGTGGGTCGGATCCTGTACTGTATCTGTCGAATCCAGCTGGCTGTCCGCCCCAAGTACGTCGTCGCATTTTGGATGATCTGAAGTCGCTCAATCAAGAAACGTACACTCGCACGTTGGACCCAGAAGTGCAAACTCGGATTGAACAATACGAACTGGCATTTCGCATGCAAACGGCTGTTCCGGATCTGATGGACTTCAGCAACGAATCGGCTGCTGTGCTTGATAGCTATGGACCGGACGTGCACAAGCCGGGTACGTATGCTCGAAACTGTCTGTTAGCTCGACGACTGGCCGAACGTGACGTGCGCTTCATCGAATTGTTCCATATGGGCTGGGATCAACACGACAACTTGCCCGACCATATGGGCAAGCAATGCAAGGACACCGATCAACCGACGGCGGCGTTGATTAACGATCTGGATGAGCGAGGCTTGCTGGAAGATACAATTGTTGTTTGGGGCGGCGAATTTGGTCGAACGGTTTATTGTCAGGGCAAGTTGACGGAAACCAATTACGGACGCGACCATCATCCTCGTTGTTTCTCCATCTTTTTGGCCGGCGGTGGAATCAAACCAGGAACGGTTCACGGCACAACGGATGACTTCAGCTACAACATTGTGGAAAATCCCGTGCACGTGAATGACTTGCACGCCACCATGTTGCACGCCTTGGGGATTGATCATCGTCGATTGACCATTCCGTTCCAAGGTCTGGACTTGCGACTAAGCGGAGTGGAAGATCGGAATCCGGTGATGGACATTCTAATGTAGTGGATGATGCGAGTTGCGAATGCTTGGGTGGCCGCAAAACGTTGCGCTGTTATTTTGCGGGTAGTGTCCGCGCGAACTGGACGGCACGTTCGATCCAGGCTTTTAGATCGTCATCCGATTCGATACCGGGTGGTTCGACTTTCACCCAACCTTTCATCACTTTGCCTGTGATGTCCATGGGCGTTGCATGTGGCAATTGTTGATTTTGTTCGTGATCTTCTTTGGCCAGACGAACGATTAGCGATCCTTTCCACGGGCCAACGGTCATGTTCCCGTTGATGAAAAAGCAGAGTCCACCAAACATCTTCTTCTCCGAATATCCCTTGCGGCGTTTCATGTAGGGTCGGATTCGTTGTACCAACTTTTCGTCATCTTCGGTCATCTGTCCGGTTGCTCCGTCGAATTGTGAATGGGGGCGAACACGTTCCTGAACATTTTCATGAACATTGAATTCTGGTCAATTAGCGCAGCTATCAGCTTCCACCACATTGGGTTGACGCCGCGACCTAGGAAATTCGATTGGTTAGCGAGCTTTCCATGCTGGCTTTGGGGCGGCGAAAACTGCTATTCCCATCGGCTTATCTATTTTGCCGAACCTAGTTGACGAAGTCATTGTCCCAGGATATTGTGTTGGATTCGCATGGCTAATTTTGCCGATTCGTAGTATCTCATTCTCTTATTCAGCGAAGGCGACGGGCACAATGCAGATCAAACTGCTTAAGGTGTTCTGCGACATCGTGGCTCAGCGAAGTTTTTCGCGAGGGGCTAAGGAGAATGCGGTTTCGCAGTCGGCGGCCAGCCAGATGATTCATCATTTGGAAGAGCGGTTGGGAGTGGTGTTGATGGATCGCTCGCGACGGCCGTTTGTGCTGACGCCAGAGGGTGAATTGTTTTATCGGGAGTCCCGGAAGTTGGTGGAACGTTATTACGCGCTGGAGACCGAAGTACGCACGCTGCACGAAGAAGTGGCGGGGCGAGTGCGCGTGGCGTCTATCTATTCCGTGGGCCTGAGTCATATGAATCAGTGCGTGCGGCGCTTCTTGGGCGAATATCCCAAAGCCAACGTGCGGATTGAATATCAGCATCCGGATCGAGTTTATTCGTTGGTAGAGCAGGACGAAGCGGACGTCGGACTGGTCAGTTATCCCAAGAATTCTCGGTCCATCAAAGCGATTATGTGGCGCACCGAGCCGATGGTTTTGGTATGTTCGCCAGAACACGAACTCGCCAAACTGGATCGCGCCAGCATTAAACACCTCCATGGACAACCGACGGTCGCCTTTCAAAACGACCTGCGCATCCGCAGCGAGATTGACAAGATTTTGTCACGCTATGGTGTCGAGGTGAATGTGGTCATGGAGTTTGACAATACAGAGACCATCAAGCGCGCGTTGGAAATTAACGCCGGAGTTGCGTTGCTTCCCAAGCCCACGGTGGAAAAGGAAATCTTGGCGGGATCGTTGGTGGCGCTTCCCCTGGAAGATGATGCCATTGTGCGACCGCTGGGAATCATACAGCGTCGAGGCAAGATGCAGGCGAGAGCGACTCGCCAATTTATCGACTTTCTTTTGAAACACGCCGACGTACATTCGATGACCGAAGACGGCGTGGCAATCTGCGACGATCCCGCTCCGAAAGAAGCGGCGACCACGTCGTAACCCAACGGCCGGTTCGCTCTGTTGGCCGTTTTTCTTTCGCGGAAAGCGAAGCGGCTTGAAGTGCGACCACGGAATAAAGTTAAAGAAGTTTAAAGTTAGGTGGTAACTGATGAGCGTTTTTTCTCCTTTAGGATTTCCAAAGAAGAATGGCCTTTACGACCCCGCCAACGAACATGATTCGTGCGGTGTGGGTTTCATTGCCAACATCAAAGGAAAACGCAGTCACGATATCATCAAAGATGCCGAAACCATTCTGATCAACATGGACCATCGAGGGGCATGTGGTTGCGAGGCCAATACCGGTGATGGCGCTGGTATCCTGACCGCCCTGCCGCACGAATTCATTCGCAAGGTTGCCCAGCAGGACCTGAATGCTGAACTGCCAGACAACGGTCGCTTTGCTGCCGGCATTGTGTTTCTGCCTACAAACGAAAAGGAACGAACGACGTGCAAGGAGACCGTGAATCGGTTGATCGCTGAGCGGGGCCAGAAGTTGATCGGTTGGCGAAATTGTCCGGTCGATGCGAAGCGAGCGGACGTGGGGCCGACTGCGCTGGCCGCCATGCCGAACATGGAAATGCTGATTGTGGCTGCCGCGGACGGCATCGACGCCAAGCAGTTTGAGCGCGAATTGTATTTGATTCGCAAACAAGCCAGTAATCAACTTCGCAGTGACAAGAACTTGACACAGCGATTGATGTTTTACGTCTGTAGCTTGTCCACCAAGGTCATCATTTACAAGGGCATGTTGACGTCGTCACAAGTCTTGCCACTGTATGACGACTTGAATGACCCGGATTTCACCACGCATTTGGCCATGGTCCATTCGCGGTTTTCGACGAATACGTTTCCCAGCTGGGATCGAGCGCAACCGTTGCGATTCATGTCGCACAACGGGGAAATCAACACCCTTCGCGGCAACAAGAACTGGATGAAGGCGCGCGAAGGCATGGTCGCGTCCGAATTGTTTGGCGATGACATTTCCAAATTGTTCCCCATCTGCGAACCAGATTGTTCGGATTCGGGAACGTTTGATAACGTGCTGGAGTTCCTGTTGATGTCAGGCCGTTCGCTCCAACACGCTGTGATGATGATGGTGCCGGAAGCTTGGCAGAATCATGACACGATGTCGGAGACCAAACGAGCGTTCTATGAATATCATTCCTGCTTGATGGAGCCGTGGGACGGTCCGGCGTCGATTGCGTTTACGGACGGCAAATACATTGGAGCGGTTTTGGATCGAAATGGCCTGCGACCTTCTCGGTATTATCTGACGCATGACGATCGAGTGATCATGGCTAGCGAAGTGGGCGTTTTGCCCGTCGATCCGAAGATTGTCAAAGAGAAAGGTCGGCTGCAACCTGGCCGAATATTCTTGATTGACTTTGAAGAAGGTCGGCTCATTCCCGACGCAGAAGTCAAAGAGAAGATGGCCTGCGAATTCCCCTTTGGCAATTGGCTGAAGGACCAACGGATTCGACTGGAAGACTTGCATCCCAACGAAGAACCTCACGGCTACCATCCAGAAACCCTGCTGCCTCGGATGCAAGCCTTTGGTTACACGGTGGAAACTGGCCAGTTCATGTTGTTGCCCATGATTCGTGAAAAACGAGACCCCATTGGATCCATGGGCAATGACGCAGCACTAGCTTGTCTATCCGATCAGCCTCGGTTGATCTACGACTATTTCAAACAGCTGTTCGCGCAAGTGACCAACCCGGCTATTGATTCGATTCGAGAAGAAGTGGTGATGTCACTGGAATGTTACATTGGTCCGGAAGGCAACATGCTGGAAGCCGATGCCGCCGATAGCCATCGCTTATTGGTGCCACATCCGATTTTGACCAACGAAGAACTGGCCGCGCTGCAGCACATGGATCACCGTAATTGGCGATCCAAAACCATCGACATCACGTGGCCCAAGGACGAAGGCAAGCCGGGTCTGGTCAAAGCGCTGGAACGAATTTGCCAAGAAGCGGAATCGGCCATCGACGAAGGCTACAGTTTGGTGGTTTTGACCGATCGAGAAATCGGGCAAGATCGTGTTCCCGTCAGCACGCTGCTGGCCACCGGTGCGGTTCACCAACATCTGGTGAAGAGCTCCAAGCGAACTCGGATCGGTATTGTCGTGGAAACCGGGGAAGCTCGCGAAGTTCATCATCACTGCCTGCTGATTGGCTACGGAGCGGACGCCATCAACCCGTACTTGGCGTTTGAAGCGCTGTGGCGAGCTCAACGCCAGGGTTTGTTGCCTGACGACATGACCGACGACAAAGTAGTCTTGGCCTACCGCAAGGCCGTGGCCAAAGGCATGCTAAAGGTCATGGCCAAGATGGGCATTTCCACGTTGCAGTCTTACAAAGGTGCTCAGATCTTTGAAGCGGTTGGTCTGCGAGATGAAGTGATCGAACGCTGCTTCACTGGCACTGCTAGCCGTATCCAAGGCGTTGACTTTGATGTCTTGGCTGAAGAACTTCTCCGCCGCCATAAGCTCGGGTATCCGGAACGAGATGACGCGAAGTATCCCACGCTGCCCAACATGGGCGAATTCCATTGGCGAGCGGAAGGCGAGCGGCACATGTGGGATCCGCAGTCGATTGCCGATCTGCAAGTGGCCGCCAGAACCAATAGCCGAGACACCTATAAACGGTTCGCGCAACACTGCAACAGCGACACGCGCACTCGATGTGCTCTGCGCGGTTTGTTGGTCAT
>JAGQOZ010000183.1 GCA_020426955.1 Planctomycetales bacterium | reverse complement strand
TCGGATGCCGATCCACGGCATGCACGCCACCTTTGAGCGCGCCCGGAGTGATACTGGTGATGTTGTCAATGAAGCGTTCCGTTTCTACTTCGATTAACTTCATCGATCGGTCTCGACTGACTGACACCACATGTTTGCCATCCACGGCAAACACCGTATCCAGCACCCAATCATTGTGTGCACCGTTGAACAACACCTGTTCGCCGGTGGCCGCCTTGATCGCTCGGACTGAATTGTCAGGGCAACCAAACGCCACCAATGTTCCGTCGGGTGACCAGCTGGCACCGTAACAGGTGTCGTAGGAAAGGGAACGCGCTAATTCGAGCGATCGGTCGGGCACGTTCCAGATCTGGACTTCACCTAGTCGACCGGGCGAACCACCTGCGACTGCCAAGCGTTTTGAATCGGGCGAAAACGCGGCCGATTCGATCCGTTCGGACATACCAATCAGCCGGCCAGTCAACGAATCGCCTTGTGACAACAGTTTGTCCACATCATGCAAGACCACTTCGTGATAACCGCTGACGGCCAACGTTTTGCCGTCGCCGGAAAACGCAATCGCCGTGATGACTGGCTTGGCGGCATAGACGGGCGGATGGTCTTGGTCGAATTGTTGCTTGGACGAAGCAGGCGTATCGTCCACGGCGCCCTGTTCAATCCATTGACGAATCGTCTGGATCTGCGATGCGGAAAGCGGGTCTGCGTCTTTGGGCATTTCGGCCGTTCCGTCAGAAACGGCAATCAGACTCAGCAGATAACTCGCATCTGGATCATGGGGCACAATGGCGGCGTCGCCACTTTCGCCTCCGGCTAGCATTGCCGAGTAGCTGGTCATGATGTAGTCACCACGGGACTTGGCCGGTTGATGACAGCCTTGACAATGCGCTTGAAAAATCGGACGCACATCGTGCCAGTAACTGACGTCTGACTTTGGAGGCATTTCGTCCGCCAACACCGTTAACGCCCAGAACCAAAGACTGGAAACCAAGCAAAAGCAAAACCATTTAGGGCACGAGAAAGATCGGAGCATACGATCAACTTCCGGGGCGGGAGGAACAACATGCGGGACGGTGTGCGAGGTATGTCGGTCGAGGTGCTGATTTGTGGTGGCGGCTTGAGCCGGAAGCCGCCGTGTGGTGGCCAAGTCGGCGGGCGCCTTCTTTCGCTAATGGCCGTGCTACCAACAAGGCAAGCTGCCGAGATCAGCTGGTCCAATACGCCTATGACTATACACCAACTGCCAGGCCAAATTCAACAATTCGTTGGTATTGTGGCACATTGGTGTAGTTCGAACCCGAATTCGCTGGGTTCGGACCAGATCTTTTGGCACGGAAAGGTAGGCGTTACGATTCGTCCGCAATGCAGACCAAGTATTCTTGCCGCTTGTCACCTTCTTGTACGGCGAATCGCTGATAGATTTTGCCACCGCAGATGGCTGGCGTAGCGAAAACGATTTCGCCCAGCTTGTTCTGGCTGACTTGTTCAAACGCTTCCGGATTGGCTTTGAAGATGAACGTTTCACCCGTTTCATTGGTGGCGTAAATCAAATCATTGACTAACACGCAGGAACTGCTGAACGTACCGCCCAGTCGATGCTTCCACTGTTCTTGTCCATCGGAGGTGCGCCAACACATGGCAATGCCGGCATCCAGAGTGGCGTACAGGTAACCGTCTTTTTCGATCATCGACGGCACGTAAACTCGACTGCCATTGCTCCAGGTCACTTTCTTCGAACCGTCGGCTTCCACGGCTGCCAAGTGGTTGGTCGGATATCCGCCGCTGGTAAAAATTCGCTGGCCATCCGTAATGGTCGAAGTAACACATTCCGTGGTGGCTCCGTCCATTTCCCAATTGGTGGCTCCGGTTTCTGGATTCAAGCTGGTTACCAGGTCGCAGCCGGTGAAGACCAGCTGCGTTTTCCCGGCGGCCGTCAAAATCACGGGCGACGCATAGTTGGGCAGTTCCGGTCGATCTCGTTTCCAAATCACTTCTCCATCCGTGCGACGAAACGCACAGATCGCTCCGCCGCTTTTGTTGTCGGCCGAAACAATGACCGCGTCGCCGTAGATGGCAGGTGACGATCCATAGCCTTGGTGAATCACGTAATCACAAATTTTTTGTTGCCATAACTGCTGGCCGTCTAAATCTAACGCGGATGTATACGCTGCTCCGTTGGCCACAAAGTTGATGAACAGCCGAGTACCGTCGCAGGCCACGGTGGAAGAAGCTTGAGTGGCCTTGGTGTTCAATTTTTCTGGAAACGAACCTTGATGAAGTTGCGTCTGCCACAGCGGCTTGCCGGTGGTTCGTTGGAAACAGAGGACTGATTGCGTTTCTTGTTGCGGATCCGAAGTGGCCAAAAAGATGCGATCGCCAACCACGGTGGGCGAACCATGTCCTTTGCCTGGCACAGGGACTTTCCACAGGATGTTCTGCGAATCGGACCACGTGGTGGGCGGCGTAGGCTGCAAATTCGCATGTCCATTCCGCTGCGGACCTCGCCACCAAGGCCAATCCTGTTCGCTCATGCCCAGCTGTTGTGGCGAAGGGGGCGGTGCGGGATCGGCGGCGATCACAGCTGATACAGCGCCCGTTAGAAGAAGCAACCCTATCAAGCGAACGACCGTAACCGATAATTTCCAATTCACGCGACACCTCAATAG
The DNA here is from genome assembly GCA_020426955.1 of Planctomycetales bacterium. Taxonomy (GTDB): domain Bacteria; phylum Planctomycetota; class Planctomycetia; order Pirellulales; family Pirellulaceae; genus JAGQOZ01. The sequence goes on along the minus strand of JAGQOZ010000183.1, from coordinate 7,562 downwards.
AAAACAAAACTCGTTCTGGAACGCAAACATTCGCCGATTTTCAAACCGCGTTGCTTCAGGGGAGTTCAAATTGTGACTTGTTACGGAGCGTGAATCAACGGCGAAGATCAATGCCTTAGGCGAGTGGCTTTTGGGACGCTTGAGTGCCTGGCACCGACTTTGTTTGAATGCCTGGCACCTACTTTGGCAAAAAAGCTGGAAACGCAGAGCCGCAGAGGTCGCCGAGCTGTCTGTTTCTTCTCTGCGCCTCCGCGTTTCTCATTTCTTTGGTTAGCTGGGGGCATGGCACCCTCGTCTACGCGAATTCGACTCTACGTAAACTAGGCAGTATGCGAACCACAGGCTCGGTTTGCCTGTTCTGTGAAACGCACCGAGCTGTTAATTTTTGCGGATTATTCTTGATCTGACGGCTTTGGATAGTCGATTAGCCTGTTGACGAAGATTTTGTTTAAAGCGTTCCGGCCCGATCGGCGTGGAACGAAGGCAAGTTTTACCTTTGAGGGAGTGAACCGGTGTCGAGGATCTGCAAGCATATCCGGTTTTTCATGCTGGGATTGTCCGTGGCGGCGACCGTGAGTCCGGCGTGGGGTCAGTTACGTTTTGCTGATAGCCCCGTGCTTTCACCCCAGAATCAACCGGCCAAAACCGATTCCGGTCCCATGATGACTCTGCGAGATTCGCAGGTGCCGGTGAACCAACCGCAAACGGGATGGGAGCAGCATGACGCTACCAACGCTGGTGCGCTGATTCAACTACCCGCCGACGCCAATTCGGTGCCAGCTGATTTTCAGTCGCCAGCACCGTTGGCCGGCAGCGTGCCAGCGGAAAGTCAGCCGCCACTGATCCAGGATTCGCAAGTCCAGCCTTCGCAGTTTACGGATTTGGATCCGCAAGTTCCGTCGGCGTTGAGCGAAGGTTCGCTGGTCGTGCCGAACGCGTCGCCGTCCTTGCCGCCGCCGGTTTCGCCCGAACTTTCATCGGCTTTGAATTCGGTGACCGGTGGAGGCGAATATGCCGAATCGTTGCCAGTAACCGACGCCATTTCTGCCTATCCCGGCGATGAAACCATGGTGCCGATGTCGGACGGATTTGTCAGCCAATTTGAAGCACCGTTGCCAACCACCGGTTCGCCCATGTTTTTTTCCACCGGCGATTGGTTTCGCCGAGGAATCTGGTATTCACAAACCGAAGCCGTCATGTTGCTGAAAACAGAAGTGACGGACTTGCTGTATGGTGCAGACCAGTCGCTCAGTACCATCGGAGACCGACCGACATTGAATTCAATCGATGCCGCGTTCACGTACGAACCGGGGGCACGTCTTACCCTGGGACGATTCTTGGGCCAGGACACTCGGAACCGAGATCATTCGATCGAATTCGTCTTCTTGGGCTTGTTTGATTATGCTGGTTTCGCCGAACTGCAGAGCACCACAAGTGACCGATTACAAACGGCAATCGGTCCGTCCGATTACATTCAGTTTGGCGAGGCGGCATTTGGAAGCTCGCTCGCTCCCATCCTAAACATTGGTGTTTCCAACGACACATTTGTCGACGGGTTTACGTTGACCAATCGTCAGACACTGACGTATCAGTCCAGTTTTGACAATTACGAAATCAACTATCGATTGGGCGGACGGCCTCCACGAGACCGCATTGCACTGCAACCGAATGGAACTTGGGTCCGTCATGCTTCGTCCAGCCGTATCCGATCTGGCATACTCGGTTTCCGTGCCGTAGCGTTGAACGACTACATGCGGTATACCGGCGAATCGATCACTCGTACCAATCACGGCGAATACGAAGTTAAAACCAGAAACATGATGGCAGGTATCCAGTTAGGCGGCAGCCTGCAAGAGAATTACGGCGACTGGAGCTGGGGCTTGAACTTCAAAACGGCCGGCTTGATCAACTTTGTGAACCGAGTTAGTCGACTCGACACAACCTTGGGCCTTACGTCAAACGGAGAACCGGTTATCGATCGACAAATTCGACGCGAAGACATCCAAGACGAATACCTAACTGTGTTAATTGAAGCAGGCCTGGGCAGTACTTATCAGTTTCGACCGAATCTCGTCGGTCGACTATCCTACGACTTTATGTATCTGACAGGAGTCGCCAATGCTCCGGAAAACATGGATCTGGGAGCTACTTTTCCTAAGCTGAATCTAACGGGCGATGCGTTTTATCACGGGTTGTCGGTTGGTGTCGAAATGTTGTGGTAACATTCGCGACAAAGTCGCACACAAATCAGCTAACTCTAACGGCCGAGCGGTTGCTTGGCCGTTTTGCATTTAGCATCTCTGAAGAATTAAACGAGCTGCAATCGCTAATCGCCGGACACCGGAACAAGATCGGGAAACCATCGTCGTTTAGCTAGCGCCTGGACGCTCACAAGAGAACAAGCAGTCATTGTTCAAGCGACATTTCACGCTTCCGTTCGGCTCGACACTGTCGTCCTAACATGGTGTAACCGGGCACCAAGCACAGCGTCACGATACCAATCATGTGCCACGGTAGCGAAGGGCTGACCGCGTAAAGACTGGTTCCCAAAATTGGCGCGACCACATGGGATACCGAAAACGACATGGTATACAGTCCCATATATTCACCTCGATTCCGATTGTGCGACCGGCTGGCGGCGAACGTGGCCGAATAGGGCCCCCACAGCATTTCGCCCAAGGTCCAAACGAGTACCGTGAAACACGCCCACGCGACCGAATTGCCCCACGGCATGAGTGCGAAGCCCATTCCAATCAGCCCCACACCGACTGCCAACACATTGGCCGCTCGGAAGCGACGCGTGAAATGCGTCAGCAACATTTCAAACGCCACAATGACCAAGGTATTCAACGTCATTAGGCTCCCAATTTGGAATTCCTGCAGACCGTATCTTTCGCGCAAGTACATGGGGAACGTGCTGAGCAGCTGGAAGAACACAATTCCAGTGACCAGATTCAATACCAGAAACTGGACGTAAGTTCGATCCTGCCATGGTTTTTCTGTTCCAGTGGAAGACGTTTCTTTGTCACCGCCGGACGTGTCGCTGACGCAGGAAACACTGCCAAAGTTGCCTGCAAAAAATCGCCACGTCAAACAACCAGAAACGAACGCGGCAGCGGCGTTGACCCAAAACAAAAAACGATAATCGATTCCCGCCAACCAGCCTCCAACCACCGGGCCGATTGACATTCCCAAATTCACGGCTAGCCGGTTTAATGCCATGGCCTTGGGATGCAATGACGTAGGACTCAGCAACGTGGTGGCCGTCATTGCGGCGGGGCGAACCGCTTCCGCAAGCAAGCTCCACGCCAACAACGCGCCGGCTATGGTCATGGGCGAATGGCAAAACGGCACCAAGACATAAGCGGGAATGCTCAGCAAAAACGAACCAATGATCACTCGAATCGGCCCGTACCGCCCCACCAAACGTCCTCCGAAATACGTCCCGCCAATGGCACCAACTCCATAGACGGACAAGAGCGCGCCGGTGGACGTTTCGGAATAACCGAGCTGTTTGGTCAGATACAGAGCCAAGAAGGGCAGTGCCATACTTCCGCAGCGATTGACCAGCAGAACCAGTGCCAACAACCATAACGGTTTGGACAAGCCAGAATATGATTCGCGGAAATAGCGGGCAACTCGCAACAGCATGACGATTCTCGATCCAAGACAAGCAACGCAGGCACAGTCTACGCTGCAGACAGCGTTCGGGTCAGTGACGTTCGCTGAATTTTGTCTGGGCGAGTCGTGAGGTTGACTTCGTGGCCGATAGCGAACGCGGAGGCCTTGTCCGATCGTCCGTCTTCCGTTTAAGCCAACGTCTTGACAGACCAAAAGGCGTGTCTCGCTTTTCAGCATGGGCAATCGCGCACTTAGCAGGTTTCTGTTGCAAGAATCTGTTAAACTGTTTGGCCTGCCTTAATCCTGCCAAACCCTCTTCCGGAGCGAACCGACATGCCTGCAGCTGCCTCCAAATCGTCCGAGTTGTCCCAGCGTCAATCCGAATCCGCCTTTGATCGTCGTCATTTTTTGACGGCTGCTAGTGCGGCGTTCGGTTCGACAATGTTGCCTTGGCCATCCGCATGGGCTAACCAAAATCGTCGGCCGAAGATTGCCTTCTTGGGAACGGAAGTTCGACAGCATTCGCATGCCCAACATTTTTTGGATCGTTTGGCGGCAGGTTATACGTGGAATGGCCAGTGGGCCAAGCCGCGAGTAGACGTGGCGTCGGTCTATATTGATCAGTATCCCGGCGAACAGGATTTGGGCAAACAGCGCATTGCCAAATACGGTTTGAAATCGTTTCCGACGATCGCCGAAGCGTTAACGTTGGGTGGCGACAAACTGGCTGTCGACGGCGTGGTGATCATCGCGGAACACGGAGACTATCCTGACAACGACATGGGCCAAAAACGGTATCCTCGTTATGAATGGTTCAAGGAAGTGGTCAAGGTGTTTGAAGCCAGCGGTCGATCGGTGCCGGTGTTCAATGACAAACACTTGTCAACCGTGTGGGACGAATGTGTGGAAATGGTGGACGATGCCAAACGACTGAAATTCGAATTCCTCGCCGGTTCGTCCTTGCCGGTCACTTGGCGATTTCCGTCGATTGATATGCCGTTTGGCGCGGACCTAACGGAATCGGTTTGCGTTGCGTACGGCGGAGTCGACAGCTATGACATTCACGCTTTGGAAACGGCGCAGTGCATGTCGGAACGACGCAAAGGAGGCGAAGTGGGGATTCGCCGCGTGTTGGCGTTGAAGGATCAAGCCATGTGGGATCGTTTGGCGCAAGAAGATTGTGCCATGACGCGAAAATTGGTTGTGTCCGCGCTCACGCGCAGCCACAATTTGCCGGTTGAAGGAGGTTATCCGACCGATCCGGTCACCTTCGAATGGGCTCGGAAAACGCTGCCCAACGCCGTCGGCTATTTTATCGAACACTTGGACGGCTTCCGCACCACGATGGTGTTGACGGGAATTCGCGACTTCAACTATGCGGGATATCGATCAGATTCGGATGAAATTATTTCGTGCCAAATGTACCTGCCGATGCCGACGCACGGTTCGACCACGGCCGACTTCTTCAATCCGCTTTCCCATCACATTGAAGATTTGATGGTCAACAACAAGGCGAATTATCCGGTTGAACGTACGTTGTTGACATCGGGAATGGTGATTGCCGGAGTTCAATCGCTGCATTTTGGCAAGACGATTGAAACGCCTGAAATGAACGTGGCTTATCAAGGTCCGGAAGCATCTCAGTTTTGGCGAACCTGAGCGAACCAATTTTGTCAGTTCCGCTCGTTGCGGCATCGCAGGCGGCAAAGGGATCTGTTCGATGTTGCGCGAACCGGTAAAATCGAAGGGCTTCCAACGGCAGTAGCCTGTCTTTCCTGGACGGCTCGAATTCATCATCCCTCTTCAAGCAGCAGGCAGGTGACAAAGATGGCAACGGTAACAGAGAGAACGCCTTTTCGGCAAGCGATTGCGGGGCATTCCGTCATGGAATTAGCTCGGGAATTTGGCACGCCCAGCTATGTGTATGATGCGTCGGTGATTCGCCAACGCATTGCGGATTTGCGTCGATTCGACGTCATTCGTTACGCTCAGAAAGCGTGTTCCAACCTGGCTATTTTGGATCTGGTGCGGCGAGAGGGTGTGTTGGTGGATGCGGTCAGCGCGGGCGAAGTGCAGCGAGCGATCCGGGCCGGTTATTCCCCCGCAGGCGAACCCGCTCCGATTGTTTACACGGCTGATATCTTCGATCGCGAATCGCTGCAATTAGTTCAGGAACTGGGCCTGCACGTGAACGTTGGTTCGCCCGACATGATTACGCAACTGGCGGAAGTAGCGCCCGGCAGTCATATCACCATTCGAGTGAACCCGGGATTCGGACACGGTCATAGTCAAAAAACGAACACCGGCGGCGAACAGTCCAAACACGGTATTTGGCACGAACAGGTGGAAGATTGTCTGATTCGCGCCGAACGAGCGGGCATCATGGTCAGCGGCGTACACATGCACATTGGTTCGGGCACAGACTTTGAACATCTGTCGCAAGTGTGTGCGGCCATGGAGCGAATTGTGTTGCAAGTGGGGCGCAGTGTGACCACCATCAGCGCCGGCGGCGGACTGCCCATTCCGTATCGTAATAGCGAGAGCTACATCGATATCGACAAATACTTTGAGCTGTGGGATGCGAGTCGGAATCGATTGGCCGAGTCGTTGGGCCATGCGATTACGCTCGAGATTGAACCGGGCCGATATTTGACAGCGGAAAGTGGCTATCTCATTTCGGAAATTCGCGCCATCAAGCAAACCGGCAAGAATCTTTACTACTTAGTGGACGCTGGTTTTAATAACCTGGCTCGTCCCATTCTGTACGGTGCGTACCATCCCATGTCTATCGCGTCGGCGCAGCCTGCTGGCGAACGTTTGCAAGACGTTGTGGTGGGCGGTCCGTTGTGCGAATCGGGCGATATCTTTACGCAAGAGGACGGCGGCGTTGTTTGTTCTCGTCCATTGCCGGTGGCGCAAGTGGGTGACTATTTGGTGATCGAATGCGCCGGTTCGTATGGCTTTGTGATGTCATCTAACTACAACAGCAAGCCAATGGCGGCGGAAGTCCTGATTGATGGCGAACAACGTCACTTGATCCGCAAACGTCAAACGTTCGAAGACATCATTCATGGCGAAATGATTCCTTAACACTCGGGCGAATGTGATTCGCGCGATGAAGAAGTTTGATTCGCGAATCGAATCAACGCGCCGACTGTTCGTCGATTTCGTGCCGATGAATTGCGTCGGCGGCAATGGTTCGTGACATGCGCCGAGCGACAAAAATCGCGACAAACAACGCGATTTCCACAGTCAGCAGCATCATGAACTGGGGCCGCAGCAGTACGGATTGATTGGTCCACAGCGTTCCAGGTCTTTCTGACAGCATGGCTATCAAGACAAAGAATATGGGGACCACGGCGTAGATTCCTAGAAAAGCGACGGGCAACACAAAGAACACCAACCAAGCTCGTTCCTTGGTCGAATCGATGCCGGCCTGAGAAAACGTGGTGACGCCTTTGTACCAGATTACCAAAGCGACGATCAGTCCCAGGACGAAAAGCACGTCTTGCGCGTTGAAGCCGTTGTTCGGTAGCTCGGCGGCTTGATTCGGCGAAAGATTGCGGACCAGTGCCAATGGCAGTTGCACCAAAAAGAACAGTCCGCCAAAGTCCATCATGGTAAACCGAATTCGGGCTCGGCGATTCCCTGCCGCTCGATCCAACGGAGACAGAATCGAACCACCCAAATACAACATCCCAATCACAAAGACCACGCTGCCGATCACGATGAATTCAGTGGGAATATTCATGCGAATAGCTCGCGGTCTTGTTTGGCGTTCATTGCCGAGGTGACAATAGGGCGTGCGCAGCCCGCCTTGAGGCGGAGAATGCGTAACCGCTCCGGTTTCTTGTCCTGCCAAATTCCGCCTAAAGGCGATACTACCAACACAATGTGCTCGAATTATTGTGCTTGCCGTTTTGCGGTCATCTTGGAAACCA
>JAGQOZ010000182.1 GCA_020426955.1 Planctomycetales bacterium | reverse complement strand
TTCTGCTTCGTCCGGATGTGCCTGGGCCAACTGCTTTGCCAGCGTTAGCGATTCTTGGTAGCACGCGGCGGCTGCAGACAGGTTTCCGAGTCGCGAATGCGCAATTCCGAGTCGTTTCAAACTACTGGAAAGCTTACTGGTGAAGAATGGATTGGCGGGCTGGGATTCAGCCAGCGAACGGAAATATTCGACGGCCGTTTCCTGTGTATCGAGCGCTACTTGATATTTTCCCAACTGCAAAGAAAGACTGCCTACCTTCATATATTCGGTGGCCATGTCTTCTTCTCGAGTCACTTCCGGAAAGCGATTGGCAAACGCATCCATCGCTCGCAAACTTTCCTGAAACGACATTTCTGCTTGATCTAGCTGATCGATGTTGGCAAATAAGTTGCCTAACATACTCTGAAACCGACAAACCAAACCAAAATAGTCTGTGCGACTGGGATGCTGTGCTGACAGTCGTTTCAATTCGGACAGGCAGTTCTGCAATCTGTCAATTCGCTTTTCCGCAGGTAGGCGAAAGTCTGCTTCTGTGGCGGTCACCAAAAGATCTGCGTGGTAGTCTGAATTGGTGGGAAACTGGTTGTGTAATTCACGAATCAGGCGCATGGCCTGCGCGAAATGTGCATCGGCTTGTTCGAACTTTTCGCTCTGAATGGCCGCGACCGCGAGACCTCGATATCCGTGGGCCAAACCGCTGGCAAACTCGGGCGAGTCCGGCACATCACGATGCAGTTTATCCCACAAGGCAACCGCTTCCTGAAAATGCGAATCGGATTTGTCCCGACTGCCTAATACGCGTTCCAACATCGCCAAGTGGTGATGCAATTCAGCCAGCGAATGCCGGTATCGAATTCGACTGGGAAAATTTTGCACCAATTCTTGCAACAAAACGATGGCGTCTTCCGCCAATTGGTGTGACGCGTTGACGTCACGATTCTGCTGGCGAAACTGTGCGAAGTGATGCTGGGTCAACGCCAGATCAAATCGCAAACCCGGGCTGGCCGGTCCGTCTTGAACAATGAGTTCCAACATTCGAATCGCTTCTTGAAACCGAGCTTCCGCGTCGCGAAACTGCCCAATCGCCATGTTGGCCATGCCCATCCGGTCATACGTCAACGCCAATTGCCTGCGCAATTCTTTATCGGACGGATAGCGGTTTGTCAGATCCACCAAACTCGCCGCCGTCTCTTCCAGCGTCTCAATTCGCACCGCAAGATCATCTTGAACATCCGCTAAATGCATGCCGATGCCTTGCAACTGCAACACGTCTGGTTCGTTCCCAAACAATGTTGCCAAGTCAGTGGCCAATTGAATCGCTTCAGTAAAACAGCGCACAGCCGCTGCGGAATCTTCTCGAGCACGATGAACGGCACCCAAGCCAGTCAAGCAACGAACGTGCATCCATTGCGGAGGCAACGCGTGGGGACGCTGCTGTTGAAGCTGCTGAGCCTGCTGTATCGCTTGTTGGTACGTTTGAATGGCTTGCGAATGAAGTCCCAGCGTTTGGTAGATTTCGGCCAGTGCGTAGTTTACCTTTAACGAATCAACTTGCAGACTCCAGTCCTGCCGGTCCTCCTGCGGCAATTGTTCGTAGAAACGCACTAGGCGTTGCAGCGTGGACCTTTGTTCGTCTGTCATGCCTGGTTCGTCTTGCAGGCGTTCCACTTCGTGCAGATAGGTTTCGTCGATGAAATCTCGCGCCAAACGCAGATTCGTTTCGGCTCGCTGCCGTTGTTGTTGAGCGGACCGATACGCCGCCGCGATCATCGCTGTGCTGATGGTGGCCAGGATAAAGGCCAGAAATATGGTGACCGCTATGGTGCTGGCCAACGCTTGATGTCGATTGGTCCAACGAACCAGCCGTTCCCAGGCGCTGGGCGGTTCAGACAGTATTGGCTGACCGTTCAAATAACGTTGTAATTCGTCCGCTAAATCCTGGGCTGTAGCGAAACGATGCGCCGGATCTTTTTGCACACAGCGATGGACTATCGTTTCCAGATCTCGGTCCACATTCGCTTGTACCTTGCGAATCGGCACCGGTTCGGTCATGGAAATCTGATTCAGCAATTCCAGCCGATCTTGTCCAGCGAACGCGGGTTTCCAGGTCAACAGCTCGTATAGCGTCATGCCCAATGAATAGATATCTGTACGATGATCCAAGACAAATCGCTTGGCCAACGCTTGTTCCGGGCTCATGTAACGCAGCGTGCCTACAAGGTCACCCGAGACGGTGACGGTGGCGTCGGTATCGGACCGGGCGAGTCCGAAGTCGGCAATCCACAGTTGTTGCTTCTGATCTAACAGCAAGTTGCCCGGCTTGATGTCTCGATGAATAATGCCGTGCGAATGAGCGTGATCCAGCGCCTGAGCTGCTTGCAAGCCCCACGCGGCAACTTGGTGTTGATAGTCGACGTCCGTAGGTTTGGAGCCGTTTAGCAATTCCGCCAAGCTTTGCCCGCGAATCAATTGCATGGCGTAGAAATGAATGCCCTTTTCCACTCCTACGCTGTAAACCGGAACAATGTGCGGATGCTGCAACGTCGCGGCGGCTCGAGCTTCATTCTTGAAACGAGTCAGTTGTCGGCTGTCGGCAAAACGAGCTAATGGAAGAATCTTGAGCGCCACGGTGCGGTCCAAAGACTCTTGATGCGCCTGGTAAACCACACCCATTCCACCTCGGCCAATTTCCTGTTCAATCAAAAAATCGCCCAAACGATCTAGGTGCGAAAGCGTGTCAGGATCATTGCCGGGATGCAACGCCTGGAGCGCCGGAAAGATGCGGCGAATGGCATTCGCAATGGCAGGATACCGCAATGCGTAGTCCGAAATCGATGGACATTCGCCTCGCTGCACCGCCGACGTAAACTGGTCGGCCGCGTCGGCCAGCAGTGAATCAGTGTCAGACGTAGGTTGCGAATCAGACATGTTAGGCTCAACGACGCGAAATGGTTATTCGTCCAACAGATCGGATTCGACCAACAAGCGTTCCAGTTTGATTAAAGCTCTCGCGTATCGTTTTCTGGCAGCGGCCGGTTCGATATCCAAAATACACGCGATGTCTTGGTGCGAATGGCCTTCGACATTTCGTAACAATAACACTTCTTGATCCAAATCGGGTAACTGCCGAACCAGCTCGGCAACGCGTTGACGAAACTCTAACTTGCTCACTTGTTCACTGGGCGAATCCAACTGATCCACAAAAGCCACGGCAATCGCATGAGACGAAGGATCCAAGACCGACTGTTCGCGGACAATACTGCGGCGCTGTGTGGTAATGTGGTCGCGACGCAAGTTCAATAAGCGTTCGTACGCGTTCTTGCACAGCCATAGATGAAACGGCATGGGACGGCGGTCATAGTAATCATCAAACCTTCGAAACGCTTCCATGTGCGTGTCTTGCAACACGTCCGAAGCATCCAAACGAGATCGCAAACGAACATCCATGCGACGCTGAATGAACTGTTTCAATTGAGGTTCATGCCGAGCAAAAAGTTCTGTAAACGCCGTCGTGTCCCCCGCCCGAGCGCGGTGCAAAAGTTGATTCGTATTACTGGAATCGGACACCATGGTAAGCCTTTTAGGTTAATGTCAAACGTACATGACTTCGTATTAGCATACCCACAGATTCTAACCGCTTGTGACCTTCTGTTTAAAAAGCCCGGTTGTGCGGAATGGCTGTCTATTCGTCGGAAAATACGCACTCGCTAAAGCTGGTGGCCGTTCATTATCCCTTGCATGGCCCGCGAGTGTTTGACTGTCGGAACTATACGCAGCATCGCCATGGTATCAGAAATCCGCAAACAATCGTTTCTGGCTTGCCTGCTCACGTCGCAAAACCCATGGTCTAGCAGAAGACCTTCCGTCCATTTTTCTCGATTTGCATTCTGGTGCCAAGTGAAATGCGTTCTACTTCTTTACCACGTTTGACCCAGCGTATCGCCGTCACGGCCGGCTTGCTGGTTTGGCTGTCTGCCATGTCGCTGGTGACCGCCAGTTTGATGGTCAGCCATTGGGTACCGCTGCCGCAACCGGAAGCTGACAGTCCGGAATTGGCTGCTAAGCTGAATCAAGCAATCACGGCGCCAGCACCAACATGGCGCGCATTCCATTTCTTGTACAGCGACTGTCCATGTTCGCGGCGAGTGTTACGAAAGATCTTGGAACGCTCGCCCATGAACGGAGTTGTGGAACGCATCGTCTTGGTGGGTCGTGCGAACGAATGGGAAACGCGAATTCGAGACTTAGGATACGAATTCCATCCGTTGGATTCGGTGGAATTGGAATCGAACTACGGCATTCGCGCCGTACCGTCTTTGGTGGTTGTTTCGGCTGCCGGAAACATTTGCTATTCCGGCGGCTATACCGCTCGGAAACAAGGGCCTGACATCGCCGACCAGCGCATCATTCAATCGGTGTTGGCAGGTGAAGATATCGAATCCTTTCCGGTCTACGGGTGTGCCGTGGCCAAGAACCTGCAAGACATTGTTGACCCGCTGGGTCTAAAGTACACATCAGAAACCGCCGAGTGAATTCATGTCTGCCATTTTGCGAATGATACTGTTACCACAAGTAGTTTCCGACTTCGAACAAAACTACTTGGCTCGCATGAACAAAATTGCCACGGGCTTTTTTGTGGCGCATCTACCCATCTTCGTCCTCATCGCTTGGGCGAATGATACCGGTCCCGCCTTGGCCTTTGCGCTGACCGCCATCACACTGATGGGACCGCTGGTTGCAATGCGCTTCATGCAGTCCAAGCGACAAATTTCCACTGTCATGGGCATCACCGCCATGTTCATGGGCGGATTGCTGGTTCATTTTGGACAAGGCCCCGTCCAGATTGAAATGCACTTCTACTTCTTTGTCTTGTTGGCGTTACTTGCCGTGTTTGCCAATCCGATGGTGATTGTTGCAGCTGCGGTTACAGCTGCGTTGCACCACGCCATCCTGTGGGTCTGCTTGCCGTCCAGCGTATTCAATTACGACGCGCCGTTCTGGGTGGTTGGAGTACACGCGCTGTTTGTCCTTTTGGAATCGGTGGCCGCTTGCTTTATTGCTCGCAGCTTTTTCGACAACGTCATCGGCTTGGAAAAGAAGGTGGCTGAACGAACCGAAGAGCTGCAATCGCGAAATCGAGACATGCGGATGCTGCTAGACGCTGTGGGTCAGGGCTTCTTCACTGTAGACCAGCATGGCATCATAAGCGAAGAACGCTCCAATGCCGTTGATCGAATGCTGGGCGCGCCGGATCCGCAGATGACGTTTGCCGATCTGATTCGTCGACATGATGCAAATGCCGCAGACTGGATTGAGCTGGGCTTGACCGATGTCTTTTTGGGGATCATGCCGGTGGAAGTCACCATTGATCAGTTGCCATCCCGTTTCACTTCGAAAAATCACACCTTTGCCATCGACTATTCGCCGGTTATGCAGGGTGACGAAGCCACAGCCGTCGCGGTTGTGATCAGTGATATTACGTCGCTGGTGGAACGAGAAAAACTGGAAGCGGAACATCGCGAAATCATGGTCATGCTGGAGCGAGTCACTGCTGACAAGACAAACTTCTTGGATTTTGTCCGCGAGTCCGATGCGTTGATGGCACAGCTTCGATCGGAAAACCGAACCGATCTTGTCACCATCAAACGAAATGTGCATACGCTGAAAGGAAATTGCGGTATCTATGGATTGGAACGCATGGCACAAGCTTGCCATCGCATCGAATCGCACATTGCCGAACACGCCACGCTACCCGAAGCGTCGGAATGGACCGCACTACAGGGAATCTGGTCTTCGGTAAAGAGCAACCTGCAACGAATTTTGGGTGAAGCGAACGACCAGCTGGACGTACCGAAATCCGAATATGAAGGCATGTTGGACGACATCTTGCGTTCGCGATCTCGAGACGATCTGGCGATTCGCATGGCGTCGTGGAAACTGGAACCGACGTCGCGGCGCATGAAAGTCATTGCGGAACAAGCGAGACAACTGGCGGTCCGATTGGGCAAAGGGAACATTTTTGTTCGCACGCACGGTGGCCACTTGAGAATTGATCCCAAACATTGGGGTGAATTTTGGGCAGCGTTTGTACACGTGGTTCGCAACGCAGTAGACCATGGACTGGAATCGCCAGAAGATCGTCGCGTCAAAGGAAAGTGTGAAGTGGGGCAGCTTCGCATGGAAACGCGAGTTGATGGTGATACATTTTCCATCTCGCTGTCCGATGATGGTCGAGGTGTCAATTGGGACAAAGTGGCAGATGTCGCCAGCAAACATGGCCTACCCGTGGATTCGAATCAGGACCTGATTGACGCCCTGTTTCAAGACGGCGTCTCGACCACGGACTGCGTGAGCGAAGTCAGCGGCCGAGGTGTCGGGATGGCGGCAGTTCGTGAAGCGTGTGAAAAGCTTAACGGTCACATCACCGTGGAAAGCGAACGAGGTCAGGGGACGACGGTGCGTTTCCAATTCCCCGTGGCGGAAATGGCTCCGGAACCCATTCGGATGCTGATTCACAACGAAATTGCCGATGCAGAACGAGTGGTATTTCGGGCACCAACGGAAACGCCGCACCAAGAATCGTCTTCCAAGCTGACGACGTGTAGTTAGTACAACGCCGAATCGTTAGGAGCCAATTTATGAATCAAAAAGCGGTGGTAGTGGTGCAGTCCGAATTCACACAGGCGCTGAGCCAGTTGATCGAATGCTATTCGGGAAGTCCGCCGCTCGTGTGTCAACCGGATGAAGCCAAACAGACCGTGGAAGATGGCGACGGAGTACTGGCCACCACAATTGGATTTGGTGACGAAACGTTCCGAGGTTCGTTGTTGATGTTAGCCAGCAAGAAGACAACCATTTCGCTCAGTCAATCCAACGTGACTTCCGTAACTGATTGGTTCGGCGAACTCGCCAATCAGCTCGCCGGACGACTCAAAAACAAACTGGCCACTTACGGTGTCCTGCCACAATTAGGCCTGCCTGTCACCTTAGAGTGTTCCGAAATCTCAGTGCGAAGCCAAAACGATGACACTCGATTGTGGCAGATTGAAAGCAACGAAGGGCGTCTGGTGGTTTTGTTGCGATTGGAGGTTCCAGACGACCTGGAATGGAAACGAGCTGACGAAACGGTGACGGCCGAAGAAGGCAGCCTTAGTCTTTTCTAAATAATTCCTGTCTATTTCACAGAAAGAAACAACCATGAGTGCAACCGTTTTGATTGTGGACGATTCGGAAACAGTACGACAACAAGTGGGCGCGGCGTTGTCCCAGGCCGGCATGCAGATCTTGGAAGCCCGCGATGGCAATGAAGGTCAAAAAATGATTGAAAGTCGCCAAATTGACTGTGTCGTCTGCGACGTCAACATGCCCAACAAGGACGGTATCGAAATGGTTCGCGACGTCAAGAAGAACGCAAAATATCGCGACCTACCCATCATCATGCTGACCACGGAAGGCGCCAAAGAACTCATTGAAAAAGCCAAATCGGCCGGCGCGTGCGGCTGGGTGGTCAAGCCGTTCAAGGCGAACCTGTTGGTATCGGCCGTTCAAAAACTGGCAGCTCGTTAAACATCTACGTGGTTTCGAAAATATGAATGTCCCTGGCGACGATGAACGAATGACAACCACCGCTTCGCAGCCCGACCTGATTTCGCTCAGTGACACGGTGGCCGACCGCGTTTCCACTGAATTAAACCAAATGTGCGAAGCGACCGAAGAAGCCGCTTTGCAAATTGGCAGGTTATTGGTTCAAATCGTGGAAATTGCCACCGAAGGAAACAAAGCGACGCAGGAAACGTTGCACGGCGTCGTGGAATCCAATGGCAACGGCGGTCAGGAATCTTCGCAATCCATTACGGATTTGATTGATAGTCAGGGGCAATTGATAACCGACTTTGTGGAAATGACGCAATCGTTTTTCGAACGGCAGCGAACCTTGACGGAGGAAGCAAATGAAGCGTGTCAACTGATTCAGAAGTCAGCGCGACGAGTTTCTTCGTTGGTTGATTCGTCGCGAAATCTGGCGTTCAACATCCAAATCGAATCCGCTCGACTGGACCAATCCAGCCGCACGTTTGAAACTCTAGGCAAGATGATCCACGAATTTTCCACGGAAGTGGCTTCGGCCAACACAACCATTGAAGAGGCAGTGGAACAGTTCATCGATTCGGTTCCCAAGCTGAACAAGGAAGCGACCGAAATGAGCCAAACGGCCAGCGAATTTTCGGTTCGCCTGAAATCGGAACTGACCAACGTGGCTCACCAATCGAATCAACTCACTCACACCGTCCGCAATGTACTGGACGACACTGAACATCGTAACAACAGCATTTTGGCCTGTTCCCAAGAAACGCTTTCTCATCTTCAATTCCAAGATCCCGTTTCGCAAGGACTTAAGCGAGCTTCGTATGAAATTCGCAAGCTGCAAAAAATCTGGAGTGGCGAACACGTCGATGACGTCTCGCTGGCGGAACTAGTCGACGAAGTCGGAAATGACGGTCGGCTAGAACGCGATCCCGGTGACGTCATGCTGTTCTAAAACTGCTGATCCGCGTTCCGCGCCGGATGGCTGGCACCGATTCAAAAATGGCAATGCCGAAATGAATTCGCTAGAGATGGCGAATTTATGTGAATCGGTTCAACCAGAAAGGATATCCGTACGAGTTTTCCAGCGGGAGTTGGCCGGAGGCGAATTCGTACTTAGCGTGGATTTCGTTCGCCACCAAGTCTAGATACTGGCGCAGCGCGTCTTCTCGTCCCACGGCTTCATACCCTACGGTGTAGAACGTCTGTCCGTAAACTTCCAGTTGCGTCAGTTCAAAGGCACATCCCGAAGCAACTCGGTTCATAACTTCCATGTGACCTTCGGACGTGACGGCATAGCGGCGAATCCAGCGGCGTTTGTGAACAGGTACCCAGCCCGTTCCTTTCAACAAACTCGTGGTGGGCATATTATCGCTGGGCATCGGAACGCTCCATTTGAACCACGATTCCATGGCGCCCACGACGGAGCCTAGACTAAATTCACCTTCTGATTGTTGTCGCAATTTTGTTTCTAATCGGCCTTCTCGCAGCTTAATGCCGCAGCCTTCGTGACAGGGCAATGCATACCAGTCAATTCGTTCTTGCGCAATGATTCCGCCAAACAGGCGTTCGATAGCGAAAGGGAGTTCATCAAAGAACCAACGAACTTCCAAAGTGGGCTGTATATTCATGTATGGATGGCCGAGCGGGACGAATCAATTCATTTTTCAAAACGCTGAATCTTACCCTTTGCCGGCACTTCATCCAAGAACTGGGCCGAATAGGGGCTAAGCGTACGCAGATAGATGGCATCTTCACCAGGGCCGGTAGCCAGCAAGACCAGCGGTCGATTGGCGTCACCAAACGTTGTGATTTGAAAAAGGCGATCTTTTGACGGAAAGACGCCAGACTGGACTTGGATTGCGGAATCGGTCGATTCGTGCGAAGAACGTTGAAATCGAAACAAATACAGTCCGGTCTGCGGCGAAAACTGCTTCACCACTTCGGTCGAAGTACGCGTTTTGGTCTTCCCGGCACAAACGGCCAAGATCATCCTCAACGAAGGAATGTAAACGGGGCGTTCTAAGCCAGCAGGCGTGCGACCTTGCCAAATGCGCTGTCGTGATTCCAGGTCAAAGACCGTTGCACCGCCTTCCGTTCCTGCATTGGCAACCCACAGCAAGGACCGATCAAACGGCCGTACCCTGCAGCCTCGATCTGGAAACGCCGTGCCCCATGCTCCGTCCGCAGCGGTACTGATGGCTTGGTAGTTTTCCATCTTGCCTTGGACCGCGGCATCCCAATCCATCAAAGCTACGGCTCCATACAAGTCGTAGGATACGGCAAGCACATTATCGGCTGGAGAATGAAAGATCAATTCAGGGCCGGGGCCTTGATCTTTTTCGCTGTTGGAAATGTGTAGTTCGGGGTGATCTCGAGGTAGTTGGAGGTCGGCCAAGATTTTCAGTTCGGGCCATTTCAAAAACAACAACCGGCTCCCCTTTTTCTTCCCACTGCGGCTATCTTTCTGAAACGAAACAACGGCAATCTGCCGATCATCCGTCAGCATAATTCCCTGAGGTCCGTTGCCCGGCGGAGTCAATACTTGATCAACGGCCAGCGTCTTGGCGATTCGCAGCGTCTGCAAATCAAGGCCTACCAGGCTATCACCGTCGCAAGTGACCAAGGCCTGCGTGTCGGCAACACA
>JAGQOZ010000181.1 GCA_020426955.1 Planctomycetales bacterium | reverse complement strand
ACTTTATTGTGGATAACGTGGCGATTCGAACCAATGTGGCCCCTTCGCATCAAGTGGTTCGCAATGCCCATTTGGAAACGTTCACGACGAACGTGACAAGCGAACCGCACGAACACGGCTTCCAACTTCGCTTGAATGTTCCGGACGAATGGACTGACAAAATTGCCAAGGTCGTTTATCAAGGTCGCTATTTGGGGTTTGATGAAAACGGAAATGGCCAGCATCATGACTGGCACGGCATGACCAAGAATCGTCAGCCGTACGGGATGTTGGGAACGGCAACGTCGGCACCGTTTACCGTGGATTGGAATACCGATCTGCTGCCCGCTCAGCGGAACGTTCAAATTCGAGCGTTCATTTATTTTGTGGATCAACCGACGCTGGTGTACCGGACGGAGCGTACGGAACCACAGACCATTTCGCCCCGAGTCGATTCGTACGTGAAGCATGTCTATGCCAACGATCTGCCTCGTCCCTTTTGGTCTCGCGCCGGCAAGAAACTGGTCTGCACGCTGGTACTGGAGGAAGACCCCGAACTAATCCAGGAAGCTCGACTCCACGTGATTACTTGGACCGGCGGGGCGGGCACGGTGAAAGACTACTTCACGCTGAACGGTCACCCGCTGCCCGTGGCCGAAGGAGCCAATCATCAAGTGGAATATTCGCAGCTGCCGGTGGATCGATCTTTGCTGCGGAAAGGCGTGAACACCATTGAATTGATGTCAGACACATCGCACCATGGGATTGAAGTCTTGTTGCCTGGGCCAATGCTGGCCATTCGAGCGTCGCATCCGAAACGATTTGGCGAAGCGGCCACTTTGGATGTCGTATTGCCGGTACTACGACCTTATTCAGCGGAAGTTAATTCTTTCAGCGAACCAAACACTGCCGTCGAATCTTCCGCGACGGATGACCTGGAACTGACGGCACGAATCGATCGTCTTCGCCAGCTTGCTTTGGTGGGCAAGGGAAATCCAGCGGCAGGCAAGCGATTGTTTAACGACCAACAGAAGGCACAATGCTTGGTATGCCACAAGGTCAACGAAATCGGTGGGCGCGTCGGTCCCGACTTGACGATGATTGGTAACAAATTTGATCGACCCCATTTGATTGAATCGCTGCTGGAACCGTCCAAGCAAATTGTCGAAGGCTTTCGCACCAGCATCGTGACCACGCACAATGGCCAGTCGATCAGTGGCGTCGTCCAGCGCGAATCGCAGTCGGAACTGGTTCTGCTGGACGCCATGGGCAAGGAACACGTGATTCTCATTGATGCGCTGGAACAACGCTCGACGAGCGATATTTCGCTGATGCCGACCGGTCTGTTTGAAACTTGGTCCGACCAAGAATTCGTCGATTTGATTGCCTATTTGGAAACGCTAAGACCGCAGGGTGGCAAGTTTGGTTCGCACATTAATGGACCGGTACAAGTGCCCGGCCGATTCATGGTGGATGTGGTGGCAACGGGATTGACCGGCGCGACAGCCATGCAAATTCTGCCGAATGATGACATCTTGGTTTGCGAACAAACCGGTTCGCTGCGTTTGATCCGGAACGGACAACTGCAGCCGGAACCCGTATTGCAACTGGCC
The DNA here is from genome assembly GCA_020426955.1 of Planctomycetales bacterium. Taxonomy (GTDB): domain Bacteria; phylum Planctomycetota; class Planctomycetia; order Pirellulales; family Pirellulaceae; genus JAGQOZ01. Next base: position 8,662 of record JAGQOZ010000181.1, on the reverse strand, counting down.
GTGGATGACCGTTGGGAACGAGGCCTGATTGGCGTGACACATCATCCCCAGTTTCCTGCCGAACCGTTCATTTATACTTGCTACGTAGCGGAGGAACCGTATCCGCATCATCGCGTCAGTCGCTGGACGTGGGACAGAGCGAAATTGGATCCGGCGTCCGAACAGATTCTGCTATCGGGCGATGACCAGCGAAAACTCGGTGGAAACGTGCCGGCCGGTCATCAAGGCGGAGCGTTGCATTTTCTGCCGGATGGGACGCTGCTGGTAGGGATTGGCGAACAAACGGCAGGTCAGCCCGCGCAGGAATTAAATACGCTGCAAGGAAAGATGTTGCGCATCAACGCCGATGGTACAATTCCGGACGACAACCCGTTTCTGGAGCGAACGGCCGGAAAGTATCGTTCGATTTGGAGCGTGGGTTGCCGCAATCCATTTACATTCGCGGTGAACAAGATCAACGGCATGGTGCTGATCAATGATGTCGGCGGTTCGTTCGAAGAGATCAATCCAGGGAAGGCAGGAGCCAATTATGGCTGGCCCACGGTAGACCACGGTCCCAATGCGAAGAGTGGTTTCACCAGCCCAGTTCACTGGTATCCTCAAGCGTCTATTTCCGGTGGTGATTTTGTGCCTGCGAATTCCAACTGGCCACCAGAATATCTCGGCAATTACGTCTTTGCCGATTTTGTACACGGTTGGGTGAAACGCATTGACGTTGCCGACGAACCAGTGAAATCAGGTGAAGCCCAGGATTTGGCGACGAACTTGCGTCGCCCGGTCGACGTGCGATTCGCGGACAACGGCGACCTGTACGTGTTGCTGCGTAACGCGTGGGTCAAGGACGACAAGTTCGCTACGGGAACTGGTTCTGTGTTGCGAATCCGCTATGCGGCGAATCCGTAGTTGGTTCGAACTGGCGATTTCAAATGGGAGCGAAATACAATGATTGTCTGCCGAATAGCATGTGTTTGCTTCATAGCGTTTCTTACCGCCAAAGCCGTGTCAGCGAATGCGCAAGGCACGAATTTGCCCAACATTCTATTAATCTGCATTGACGATCTTCGTCCGGAACTCGGTTGTTACGGCGGGCCGGCCGACATTTCGCCAAACATTGATCAGTTTGCAAAGGCAGCCGCTCGTTTTACAAATCATTTTGTGGCCGTGCCCACCTGCGGTGCTTCTCGTTATGCTCTGCTGACAGGGCAGAGTCCGTACCGGAGCGGTTTCACGGCGGGAAATGAGGCGTTTTCGCAACTGCAGAAACAAGGCCAAATCATTCCGCCGACGATGCCCAGCATATTGAAAGAACGAGGTTATCACACAATTGCCATTGGCAAGATTTCCCACACGCCCGATGGACGTCTGTTTGAGTACGATGGTTCGGGCGACGGTCGGCACGAGATTCCTGATGCATGGGACGAACTCGCGACACCGATTGGCGATTGGAGTCAAAATCCTTGGGGCAACTTCTTTGCGTACGCAAACGGACATCACCGCGAAGACGGACAAGGCCATGCCGATTTGATGCAGTTTGCCGTCGACACAGACGACGATCTGCCCGATGGGCAAATGGCCAACGCTGCGGTGCAAAAGCTACACGAATTAGCCGATTCGACGCAGCCGTTTTTCATGGCGGTGGGATTTTACAAGCCGCACCTACCGTTCGTGGCCACTCGACAAGATTGGCAAGCGGTGCAGGATTGGGAGGTGAATTTGTCCAACGGTGACAAAATGTCGTCAGTCCATTTTCATCGCAGCGGCGAATTCTTCCGGTACGAATTTCCCTTCCCGAAGGCCCGGCCGTTGCCGAACGACAGTCGTCGTCAAGGTATTTTGGCGTATTGGTCATGTGTGCGTTATGTGGATCGGCAAGTGGGGAAGGTGCTGGCGAGTTTGCAACAGGCAGGGCTGGACGAACAGACGTCGGTGATTTTGTGGAGCGATCATGGGTGGTTTTTGGGTGAAGGCCAATTGTGGGGCAAACATGCGCCGTTAGAACTGGCGCTGCGCAGTCCGCTGTTGATTCGTCCCGCCGGTCAACAGGAAGGCAGACGGATTGATCAAGTGGTGGAATCGATCGATGTGCTGCCCACCGTGTTGGAAATGGCCAACATTGCGGAAACTGGTTCGCACGTTGCCACGGACGGCCGCAGCGTGTTGCCTTTGATTTCTGGAGAAACGACCAATTCGGACGCTGGGTTGGCCATCAGTTATTGGAAAAACGCCATTTCAATTCGAACCGGACAATATCGCTTGGTCACGACGGTCGATTCGGTCAAGCAAGACGGCGGTTCGCTCTCGACCGCTCGTAATTTCGAATTGTACGACGTGAAAGCAACGGACGGTGTGTCGAAGAACATTGCCGATCAGCATCCAGCGATTGTCAAACAGTTGCGAAACAAAATTATTGACCGGCATCGACATCTGGGATCGCCCCGGACGCAGGAAAGTCGCTAGACTATCACTGATTGAAATTGATGCATCATCGTTGCGGTTCGGAAACGGCTTTCCATGCACGTTCTGGTAAAAATTGTGTTGCTGCTGGGGACGCTGACCTTGATTGGCGTTGGCTGGTTTCGTTTGGTGGCTGGCTGGCCGCTGATTGATTCTCTGTACATGACAATCATCACGCTCAGCACCGTTGGCTATACCGAAGTCAAACCACTGTCCAATCCGGATAAGATCTTTGTCTGTTTCTTTTTGACGGTGGGGTTGGGCGTGTTCATGTATGGCATTGCCGAGCTGGGTGAATCGGTTGTGCGGTCGGAATTGGGGCTGTGGTGGAAAGAGAAAAGAATGAGTGACACGATTAGCGCATTAAAAAACCATTTCATCGTCTGCGGCGTTGGGCGCATGGGAAAGTTGCTGTGCGAAGACCTGGCCGACCGCAAGATTCCTTTTGTGGTGATTGATACCAGCGAAAACGTGATCGAATTCTGCCGGTCCAAGGGTTGGCCTGCCATGCAGGCTGATGCTACGGACGACGAAACGCTGGAGCAAGCAGGTATCCATCGAGCGAAAGGTTTGGCCACCACGCTGTCCAGCGATTCGGACAATCTGTATGTGGTCATTTCGTCGCGTTTGGCGTCGCAGTCAGTTCGCATTGTGTCACGAGCGTTCGAGGATGGTAGCGAACGAAAATTGAAACGAGCGGGTGCGGATTGCGTGGTCAGTCCCTACGAAAGTGGCGCGTCCAAGATGGGGCAATTGCTGACGAATCCCAAGCTGAATGATTTTGTCGAAATCATTTCCGACCGCAACATTGCGTTTGATCTGGCCGGTGTGCCTGTCCCCGAAGGTTCTCCGCTGGCCAATAAGCCCTTGATGAAAACCGACTTGCGGCAGCGCGGAGTGATTGTGATTGCAATTCGCCGCAAGAACGGTGAATTCGTGCTGGCTCCGGAAGGTTCCACTTGCATTGAAACGGGTGACGAATTGTTCGCGCTAGGGAATTCGGAAGTGCTGGCCAAACTCTAGAACGACTTTGTTTTGTTGTGGCCGTAGAATTTGTCCTACCTATTCAGTTTTTTGTTTCTGCGAGATTCGCTTGTTATGACAGTTCGCATCCAAGCCGTTGACGTTCAAGACGTCCGATTTCCCACTTCCCAAGGATTACATGGTTCGGATGCCATGAATCCCGATCCGGATTATTCGGCGGCATATGTCACACTGCAGACCAACAGTGACGTCCAAGGCAACGGTATTGCGTTTACGCTGGGTCGAGGAACAGATTTGTGCGTCGCAGCAGCCCAACGATTAGCAGCGCCGTTAATTGGGAAATCACTGGACGAACTAACGGCCAACATGGCCCAGTTCTGGCGAATGATGACCGGTGACAGCCAATATCGCTGGTTAGGTCCGGAAAAAGGCGTGATTCATTTGGCCACCGCTGCCATTGTCAACGCGGTGTGGGATTTGTGGGCCAAGGTTGAAGGCAAACCACTATGGAAACTGCTGGTCGATCTGTCACCGGAACAAATTGTATCTTGTATCGACTTTCGCTACCTGACCGATGTCCTCACGCCCGAAGCTGCACTGGAACTGCTACAAGCCAAGGCAGCTACGAAAGCAGAACGAGAATCACTGGCGTTGCAAAACGGCATGCCGGCTTACACCACGAGCGCCGGATGGTTGGGATATACGGACGATTATATTCGAGACCGCTGTGTCGAAGGCATGGAAGCGGGCTGGCAGCACTTCAAGATCAAGGTTGGTGCCAACTTGCAGCAAGACCTGCATCGACTGGATTTGGTTCGTTCGCAGATTGGAGACGACCGCCATTTGATGATCGATGCGAACCAAGTTTGGGACGTGCCGCAAGCGATTAGCTGGATGAAGGAATTCGCTCCGTTTCGGCCGTTATGGATTGAAGAACCAACCAGTCCGGACGACGTCTTAGGCCATCGCCGTATTGCCGAAGCGATTGCTCCGATCGGAGTGGCTTCCGGCGAAATGTGCCAGAACCGGATTATGTTCAAACAGTTTTTGCAGGCGGGCGCAATTCAATTCTGCCAGATCGACAGCTGTCGTTTGGGCGGAGTGAACGAAGTTTTAGCGGTGCTGCTGCTGGCGCAAAAGTTTGACGTGCCCGTCTGTCCTCATGGTGGCGGAGTCGGCTTGTGTGAACACATTCAGCATCTTTCGCTGTTTGATTACATCGCTGTCAGTGGCATTTAACACTATCGCATCACGGATTGTGTCTACCACTTGCACGAACATTTCTTGGATCCAGTACGCATCCAGAACGCTCGCTATGTGGCTCCTACACAACCGGGCTACAGCATTCAGATGAAAAACGAATCGCTGTCGCAATTTCGATTTCCGGATGGCGAATATTGGAAGTAGAGTTTGACCCAACTTAATGAATACACTGTCATCATGGCGATTCCGTCTGTTTCCGGATCAACGTGAACCGCATTCCCGAACGACTGCAGCTGTTGGCTGGATATCGAAACGCTAATTGGTCTTCTTCGACAACATAACTGACAATCGCTTCCGTTCCATCGGCTAAAGTGAATTTCAAGCGAGGTTCATTCGTATTCAAAATCGTTTTGGGCACAAATTGTCTATCATTCATGTCATTGGTGATGGCACCTGCGATGGCCGTTCCTTCAATCTGAAACGCGTGGCCGTAGATTCGTAATACGGATGTGGAATCGTAAAACGGTTTTACGATGGCTGATCGCTCGGCATTTCGGATTTCGTCAGAAACAAACGGCAGTCGTTGAACCTGCCATTCGCCGCTTAGAGCTGCGATGTCGGCTTTTGCATCCCAGCGAATCTTGACGTTCGCAGTGGAATCAGTCGAATTTTCGTCAGCCACGACAGCCATGGACACACCAAATGTGGTCGCAGTGCCAATCGCAAACAGAGTCAGAACAGATTTCGGCACAGCAAACTCTCCTTGAACAAGTAATCGTCAATTCAATTCTATGTCGCAATAGCCATCAGCAGCAAGTCGATTTAGAATTGAGTGGAGTTTGACAGTTTCTACTACAAAGATAGCATTCCGAACAAAACCGCACACGGCGATAAGTGCATGTCGCCGTTGCAAGTGCGAACTTCCAATCCAAGGACGTATCTCAGGCCGCAAATAGCGAAGCGTCCTCACTTTACTTTGGGAACTTTGAACGTTCGGCCGCCTTGCGTGTGGACGCCGCGAACAACCTGGCCTTCGTCATCGCGTTCAAACGTGATACTGGCGTTGACGTCTTTCCAACGAAATTCATCTTCTGCCGTCGCCACTAGCTCCAACTTCGGTTGACCGCGTAGTTGCGCCATGAGTTTGCCCTCTTCCACGGCGACTTTCATTTTGCCTGCCAACAAGCCATAGCTGTAATTGCCTTCGTATTCGACCAGCTTCTCTTGGGGCAATTCGATCGCGGCTTTGACTTCGATCTTGGCGACATCAAATGTCTGGCCACCTTGCGAATGAACTCCTTTGACCACATTGCCATCGTCGTCTTTGACGAATTCAATTTGCGCTTCAACCACCTTCCAGACGAAGGTGGTTTTATTCTTCGGGAAAATGAAATAGGGATCCTGTCCGGATAGCTGTGCCATCAACTGATTGCCTTCTCGAGTGACCGTCATAATCGCCGCGCTGTAGTCGTACTGGCCAACAAAAGCGTCCAGTTCTTCGGCCGTTAACTCAATCGTTTCCAGCGTTGGCAGTCGCTTGTGTGGTTGCGTCTGACCGTTTTGCGTATGGATCACCGAAACGACTTGCCCTGTTTCGTCGCGAATAAATTCAACCTCCGCATCAACAACCTTCCAAAAAAATTGGTCTTTGGCTTGCGGGAAAATGGGAAACTTTGCTTGGCCGGTCAGCTGCGCAACCAGTTGGTCGTTTTCCAGCGTGACCTCCAAGATGACGCCGGAACCGTAGTCGTAGCGGCCGACGTAGTCGGGGAACGAATTCGCGTCTACCGTGGCATCCACCGTACGCACTGTTCGGCTTTCCATGTGCTCCCACAACAGCGTTTCGCCCAATCTTTCGCAGATAGTCGTGGGGGCAGGCAAATCTCCGTTCGGAAAAACATTGGTAAAAGCCACAATGGTCACGTTCTGTTCCGGATAGCGAACCAGGTTCGACAAAAATCCTTGCAAGCCACCTGAATGCTCGATTGTCTTCAAGCCGCGATGCCGGCCCACCATCCATCCGTAGCCATAGTCGGACGTCGTGCCGTCGTTCAGTTGCGTCGGTTTCCACGCGGCGTCCAATGACGCTTGTGACAAGACCTTGCCACTGAAGATCGCTTCGTTCCATTTGAACAAATCTTCCAAAGTGGAATAGATGGCTCCCGCGCCTCCGGCTCGAGACATATCCCAATTGATGGCCACCTGCGGCTGACCACCTTCTATGGAATAACCAGTTGCTTCGTGGGAAAGTGATTTATCCGATGCATGGATGCCAGTATTGGTCATGTCGAGCGGTTGAAAGAACTGTTCGGAAAGATATTCTTCAAACGAACGTCCCGACACCTTGCCGACAATGTGGCCCAATAAAAAATATCCCGAATTACAGTATGAATAGCGTTCGCCCGGTTCAAATTCTGGCGAGTCGTTTTTGAACGAATCAATCAACGCTTCTTCCGAAGTCGGTTCCGTCACCGTTTGCATGAAATCGGGTTTGGACGTGTAACTTCGAATGCCCGATGTGTGCGTCAACAAGTGATGCAACGTAATGTTTTGGCCATTGGGATAGTCTGGAAAAAATTTACCCAACGGATCTTGGACGGACAATTTGCCGGACTCCTGCAATTTCAAAATGGCGGCGGCGGTAAATTGTTTGGTGACAGAACCGATGCGGAATTTGGTCTGTTCACTGGCAGGTTGGTTCTTTTCGATATTGGCCATGCCAACGACGCGTTGCAAAACGATTTTGCCGTCGCGAGCGACCAGCACTGCGCACGCCGGAGTCTTTTCGCCAAAGGCGCTGGACAATCTTTGGTCCACTAGATCAGACAACGAAGGAAGCGGAATGTCGGTCTTGGCGCCTTGGGATGCCAGGTATTCGGCTAATTCGACATAGCCACTTCGCTTGGCCGCAGCCCAAGCGGTGTAGCCTTCGTGAGTTGCGTTCACGTCCACGCCTTCGTCCAAAACCTGCAACAACAAATCTCGGTCGCCACGTGCCGCCGCTTGAACTAATCGAGCTGCGGCCGACTGGGACGTCGGGGATTCATCGGCGCGTCCGACCGCGGTAAAAAGCAGCAGAACAACAATTCCGAGTAGCGAAGTGGAAATTCTCATGCGTTTGGTACTCCACGTTTGAATGATCGGTCGACGCCCGGTCCGGCTGTCTAATTCGGCGAATTTCGCAGATGCAGAATTCGGACCAGACCGCTTCTTTTGCAAATCAATCGAATATTGAATCGTAGCGGCAAATCACGTCAGATAACAGAAGCGATGTTGGTGCGAGAAACACGCCACGCGAGATTCAAAAAAGATTTTGCTTTGGCAATTCCCGCCGTGTTAGAATCTGCACCGTTGTTTTTAAGGATGCTTGCCACTGTTCGCTGATGGATGAAACGACAGTACGTGATGATGGCGAAATCTGGGGCAAGCTGTATTGGACTTTGGGAAACGAGAGTAATCATGAAGCGAACAGTCTTGGTAATGGGCATGGCACTCAGCCTGGCCTCGGCCGCGTCGGCGGACTATAGCGATGCGATTTTGAGCGATGGCCCTGTGGCATATTGGCATTTGGACGAAGTGGATATTGATGCGCCTCTGATAGAAGTTACCGGCAATGTCGGCGAAGGCTTCTTCGAAGATGCGGGAGGACTCCAAGTAGGTGGCGACGGAGCAATCGTGGGCGAAGCGGGCACATCCGTTTTCTTTTCGGACAGTTTTGGATTTGGCTGTGGTGGAGCGTGCGGACGAGGTTCGGTGCCCGTGGGTGGCGTACTGGACATTACCGGTGATATTTCGTTGGAAGCTTGGTTTCGCATCGAACCAAGTCAGGCCGACGTTTTACCGCAAGGCGCGTTTCCGAGAATATTCCATTACAACAATTTTGAAGGCGGACAATATTCTTTCGGCGTCGTAGGTCAAAACAATGCAGGCTATCCGGACTACAACACGGTGTGGGCCAGTCGAGGCGATGGTTCGGGCGATGCCACCAACCTTGCCACTTCGTTTACGTTAGCGGCCGAAG
>JAGQOZ010000180.1 GCA_020426955.1 Planctomycetales bacterium | reverse complement strand
AGCGCGCCAATGTTTCCGCCCCACGCGATGGCTACAAGCAAAGAACACGCGATAGCTGCCATGACGGTCCAGCGGTATTTCAACGCCATCCGGATCGCTCGCCAGTAGTCTCTCATTGTCGGCCCTTCGAAGGTTCAAGTTTTTTCGAAGCGGACTTGTACCAAAAACAACATCGAACTTCCAAGAGCAGTCATTGCTAGCGTTTTGAAAGGCACCAACCGGAAATCCCGGCACGCTTGTGCAAGAAACGCAGAGACGCAGAGACGCAGAGACGCCGGGACGCACAGGCGCGAAGAGCTGAGTGCGGGTACGGAAGTCAACCTCGATTGCGTCCTTGCGGCTTTGCGCCTTCGCGTTACTTCTTTTTCGAAAACGACCTGCTGCAACGGCTTGGCTGTACTTCTTTGGTTGCGTCGCAAAATCCCGGCACGCTTGTGCAAGAAACGCAGAGACGCCAGACGCACAGGCGCGAAGAGCTGAGTGCGGGTACGGACGTCAACCTCGATTGCGTCCTTGCGGCTTTGTTCGGTTCAATGGGCGGCACTAATCGGGAGAGCCTTCCGGCAATTACTTCACTTCGGGTATTCGAAAAACCAGGCCATGTTTGGAGTGCTTTGCCGCTAGGAGATGAGCAAGTCACAATTGATTTTGGTCAGATTTCGATAATCCTTGGAGAGCTGGTGAAGGAGGTTTCTACGGAATTTTTGGTGGTGAATGGAATGATACGCTCAATAAGCAACAATAATATTTCGAATTGGACGGTTGTTTGCTGGCAAGCAAACCGGAGAGTAGATTTGTTTTGAGTAGGTGTTACGTGGATTATCAAGAGTTATGGGCGACAAAGTTTTCTCAGCGATTGTTCGTTATCGGGCTGTTAATAGTTGGACCACTAATCTTATTCTGGTCGGGCTCTGGCCGCGCCGATACGATGCCTCTCATGTGGAAGTGCGCCAGGCACCTTCAGAACGATATTTATCCAATGATCACTTCATTCGATCGAGGACGGGAGTCGATTTTGGTTCGCGAAAATATGATGTTTGTTGGGAGTGAAGATTTGTCGATTCTCGCTTGTCCAGCGTGTCCAGAATACAATGACGAAATTGGCTATCTGTTCGCCGCATACGTACCTCGTACTGAAATCAATCGTAAAGGTACTTCGACAGTATTGGCGTGTGATCGCGTGGGCAATCACCCAAATGGCTGGGTGCTTCTCTTGTATGCAGACGGAAGCGTTTACAGATCGCCCCGAAGCGAAAGTTTTTGGCAGTGGTATTCCGATTTTGAAACGGGAAAATCATGTGAGTTCCCTGAAGGACGGACCGGTCTTAAGTTGAGATGACATAGAGTGGAAGTGACTGCCGCACGAGTATTAGAATGACGCATCCAAGTAAAAGCGAACGGGAATATCTGCAAAACCCATACGAGTCTCCGCGAAATTCCAGCGCGATATGCAAAGTGGTTGGCAAAATGCGATTTATTGACGGTGTGATCGTCATGTTTTTTTTACTCCCATTGCTGTTGGCGCCTTTCTGTTGGCACGAAATTAAATTGCGTTTACCACCAACATCGTCTCCATGGGAAATTGTGATTGAATTCCTTGTGCTCGAAGTCTTACTGGCAATCGTGACTTGGTCGATTGGAATGGCTCTAGTTGTCTCGAGCCGTCCGTCAGGACCATTTCTGAAAATTGCAACCGCTGTTTTGGGTATCATTGCGTTTCTTGCCGCTTACTTTTTACTCGATTTTTTTCTTTTTCTTTGACGATACGGAAACCAATAGGGAACAATAAGAATGTTGCCCGTCAACTACTGCCATTCGTCCAGCCGTTCTAGGGTGCGCTGGATGGCGAAATGTTGCCAATAGTACGCACGAGCTGTCCGGTCTAGGTCGTTGCGAAGTTTCTTGTTCGAACTCAATTGAACAATTGCTTCGGCAAAATCAGTCGGTCGCTGACTATGTACCAAGGAGATGACGGAATGTTGTTGCCACAATGCCTCGCAGCTAGGACCGTCATTGGAAACGGTGGCCTTGCCGTTGATCAAGCAGGCCATCAAGGTGGTTCGCCGAGTGTTCGCGCCGTCGGCATAGGGTTGCACCATGCAGTCGCAAGCAGCGATGAACGACGCCACCGTCGCTTCATCTTGTCCGTCCAGCGCGAAGATACGGTTCGTCCATTTCGAATTGCTCGCCTGCAGACTTTCTGAAAACACACGACTTCCTCGGCCAATCAACGCGAACCTAGCGTTCGGCAGTTGCTGGCCGACGGCAAACATGATTGGTCGCAACAAGTTGGTGACCAGCGGACCGAATGATCCGAAGTGGCCAATGACAAATTCGTTGGCAGTCGTCGAGTTTCCGACGATCTGGTGGCGAGCGTTGCGGATGCGTTCTGGCGATACGGCAGCGGGAACGTTGGAAGGGATGGGCAAAACGTGAATTCGTCCCGCATCGGCTCCTAATTCCAATAGCGTATCCGTCCACGCGGATGTCGACACAAAGATGCGATCGGTGGTCGGCAACATGGTTCGCACCATACGCCGGTTGATGGCCGCCAGCAGGCCGTGGTGCGGCGGCCATTTTGTTGGTGGGAAGGCAACTTCATGAAACAGGATGCCTAGCCGAGAATTAGTGTGTCTGTGTATCTGCGCGACCCAGTTCGCAAACGCCAAATTCATTCCCTTGTAGCCGAACGCGTGCGGGACGTACTGCACCAAAACATGCGTTGATTCTGTTTGTCGAATGGCGTTCGTTAGCGATTGTAATCCTCGCTGGGAAAACGCGGCGTACCGCCGGACTACTCGGACACCCGCTTCTTCTGTTTCGGTGGTTTGCCGAGTGTCCGACAACGTGTGAACGGTCACTCGGTCACTTCGATCCACCAAACCCTGAGCAACTTGCTGGCAATAATCTGCGACGCCGCCCGGTTGCGGAGCGTATTCGCCGGTGATGATGTGCCAGTGTTTTTGCATTGATGAACGCTTCTGTTGGCAGGGTTGTATTGCGAACCGAAATGGTTTGGCAGAACGGTTCGTCGCATTCTAGATTAGGGCTTACGCTGCTACAATTCGAACCTCTTGTAGGTCGTACCGCCGCTGGGCAGCAAATAAAACAGGAGTGAACGATGACACCGTATCTGCCGTTGGAAATTGCGATTCGAAACATACAATTCGCTAGGAATTATACGCATACGCTGCTAGATGACCTGCAGGACGAAGATTGGTTTTGCATGCCGGACGGCCAGATTTCGCACATTGCTTGGCAAGTTGGCCATTTGGCGATGGCTCAATACGCATTGACCATGATTCGGATTCGAGGTAAAGAGCCGGACGATGCGGAATTTATTTCCAATGCGTTTTTCAAGACATTCAAGAAAGGAACCAAGCCGCTATCCGATCCAACCGCCTATCCGTCGCTGGAGGAGATCAAGACCGTGTTTGACGCGGTTCATGCGCAGGCGATGGCGGAATTGCCTGATTGTTCAGAAGAAGAATTGAATCAACCGTTGCCGGAGCCGCATGCGGCATTTAACACCAAACTGGGGTCACTCTATTTTTGTGCGAACCACGAAATGTTGCATGCCGGTCAGATCGGCTTGATTCGCAGAATGATTGGCAAAGATCCAGTGCGATAATACAGATGAATCGAATTGGCGCTCGCGGGCCGCTTGCGCCGAATTCAATTCCAAACTCACACTCTATTCGCTGACCGTCATTTTGATCATCTGGACCGGAGTCGTTGGTCGGTCGCTGCGATCGGTTTCGGTCTTTTCAATTTCGGAAATGACATCCATGCCTTCCACAATCTTGCCGAAAACGGGATGTTTGGAAGGACCAGGGCTAAACCAATCTAAATACGCGTTGTGGACCGTGTTGATGAAAAACTGCGATCCGCCCGAATTCGGTTGTCCGGTGTTGGCCATGGAAAGCGTGCCCGGTTCGTTGGAAAGCTGAGCGTCTGCGGGGTGTTCGTCCTGAATGGTGCCATGCGGTGGACCGCCCGTACCCGCTCGAGCACTCTTCGGATCCTTACTATGTGGACACCCAAACTGAATCATGAATCCATCAATCACTCGATGAAAGTGCAGTCCGTCGTAGAAACCGCTCTTGGCCAAGTCCAAGAAATTTTGGCCCGTGATGGGCATCTTATCGGTAAAGACTTCTATTTTGAATGTTCCAAGCGAAGTTTCGCATGTCACTGTGGGATTTGCCATCCGTTTTATCCTCCTGGCGAAGTGCCGAACCGAACTTCGCACCCTCAAATACTTGAACTTAATCGGGAATTACCAGCACAGGAATCTAGCAGAATCCGGATTTATTCGAAACCGGACCAAGCGAATCTGCCGTACGTCACAGCAACATCATCCTTCCGGACAGAATACTCGTTGGCCTTCCGTTCGCACTGCATTTAAGCAAGATACAAGCTGCCGAGTGGTCCGTTGGAACCGTGACGAATCTATTGCCGGCGCATTCGATGTCGAACTGTCAGGAGGGGCAACAGAGCGAACCAAGCGCACGTTGGTTCGGGCACGGGCAATCCCAGGTTGCCGCGAATTTCACCGGTTCCAAACACACTGGTGTGGACATTCACGTAGGCCGTTCCATCGGTCATGATCCGCACGATTTGTTCGGGCGACAAGGGATCAAATCCGGGCTGAATCAACGTTTCGAGCGTATGGCTGTCGGTCCAGGTGGCGCTGGTGGTTGTCGGAAAGTTGGCCACTGCAGGAGGTCCATAGATTTCCAGAATGTGTTGCGGATTGCTTTTGGTGGCATCGGCCGGCCCGTGAATATGCAATTTGGTGACGTCGCCAATCAGGCCGTCCCATGTCAAGGAATACGAAATCACATTGGTGGACGAATCATACGAAACATAGCCGCTGCCGGTACCGGGACTGTTGGTGGACCCGTCTGATTCCGGACCATTCTTGATTTGTTGTTCGTCCATTGTGAAATTCCAAGTTAATACTTCGGCCGAAGCGATGGACGGCAGCACCAGGCACACGAAAACACTCAAACTCTTCAATTGAATCCAACGATTCATTTTTTTCTCCGTTGCAAAAAACTCGAGTAGATCATCACGCACAACAATGGCAGAGTCCCCGTGGATTCGGGAACCAACTGCGGAAGACTGGCATTCGAATAAGCGTCTTCTTGAAACGCCTTGATTAGATCACTGGTCGAAAATTCTCCGTCGCCGTTCCAGTCTCCTGATTCCCAAGTGGAATTCAGGGCTAGATCGTCTTCGTATTCGCCTGGCTTGAAGACTTTGACTAAGTCGGCGCTGTTGAATACGCCGTCTAGATTTGCATCTCCAAAGGCAACACCAATCAGGTCCTTCACCATGAAATCGTGGTCAGACCAGTTGACACTTTGGTCTCGATTCATATCAAAGTTCAAGTTTTCCGTACCGCCTCGCAAATAAGCTGCCAGCAAGTCAATATCGTTGGCCGTCAATTGGCGATCCAGGTCCAGATCACCAAAAATCGGAACGACATTCGAGGCATCTAAGACGAACAATCCAAATTGCGAATCGGACACCAAAATGCGGTCAACTCCCAAATGCGGATAGACGCCTTTCGCTCCGACGTATCCAGCCAGAGGGCTAAGTCCTGGATTGGTATCAAAGTTTCCGATGACGGGTAACGAACCATCGGTACGCAAATTATCCAAATCAAGAACTTGGACGCCGGCTGAATGCCAGGCCACATAGGCCAATCCACTTGCGATTTCCACTTCGGCCGTACTGAATGCATTGATACCATAGTCAGACGCATTGGCCGCTACAACTTCTACGGGCTCGTCATCCAGATTCCACGCTTCCACTCCGCCGCCGGGCTTGCGGTGAACCGCCACCACGGTTTGATTATTGTCTGTGGCAGACACAGACGCCGTATTGAACCCGGTTGATAATTGCGCGACCAACGTTGGTGGTTCGCTAGGCAACGACGACAGGTGATAGACATAAGTTGCACCCATCGCATTCACGCCGTGCAGGCCAGCCACGTACATGCGATTATCACGAATAGTGACATCGGCCAGGCCCTGTGGATCATGTGTTTCAATCGACGTGACAAATGCTGGCGTCGCCGGATCGGCGATATCAAAGACACGAATTTGCGATGACGATTCATTTACCGCAAACAACAAATTGTCTTGCACATAACTGCCGCTGATGGAATCAAAGGCGCCGTTGTTCGAATCAATCTTGGACAGCAACGTTGGTTGTTGCGAATCAGACAAATCCACCACATGCAAGCCGCCGCCATTGCTGCTGGAAAAATAGCCGACATGGTCAAACGCCTTAATGTCATCAAACGCAAAGGCCGAATTCGGTTCATACACGCCGGCTGACTGCGGAGCCGACGGCAACGATACATCAATCAGCAGGACGCCGTTGGCCTTGGTTCCTAACAGAGCGATTTCGCCGTTCGCCCACACGTCGGTGTAAACGGAAAGCGTTTCATTGCCCAGTGGAGCCAAGCTTGCGACCAGATCCAGCGGTTGGACTTCGCCCACCAAATGAGCGCGCAGTGAATCGGTCCAGAAGCTACTGGCCATGATTGTCAAAACGGTCAGAAGTCGAATGGTAACTCGACATTCGATCATTGCTGCAAGTCTCGGCTCTGTTCAAAAGTGTTAACTACACTTGGATTCGGAACAAGCCTCATTATACGGTCGCAGCCAATCTGGCAATCGAAGTTTCGCTCGGTTTCTATTTTGGGCCGAAGAACGACCGGTGCGAATGTCGCGACTGTGCCTTTCGTCCCATCATGTTCGCAAGAATCTGTGCGAATTGGCTCGGTGCCCACCGTCGAAACTTTTCGGGACGAATCAGCAGACGCCAAATGCTTTTTTCACCGCCGATGGTTAGATCTGTTACCTGGAAGGTTCCAATACCAGCGTTCCATCCTGGCAGCGAATCGATTCAAGCTTGGGGAATCGAGTGCCGGTTTTTGGCGAGTGGACAATCAGGTGCGGAGGATTTGCATGATGGTGAAACGTCAGGTCATTGTCTGACAGAGACCAATCGTTCGGCAGCAGACTCAGCAATGTGTTCACGGGCAGTCGTAGTCGGCCGAGATACACTTTTCGCAGTTCCAGTTTCAAATGGCCGTCCACGGTGACGTCAGGGTGGATTGTTGCCGTAAAGTAAAATGGCTTGGAAGCCTGCAAGTGGACGCGACCAACCAAATTCAATTCGTTGTCCGTCACTTTCAGTCGAACTTTGTCGCCGTCCAGGCCTTTTTTATCGGACTGCGAAAGAATCATGTTGATACGTTTTTGGCTCAATGCAATATTGCCATCTTGGTTGACTAGTCCTTTTTGGCGAACCGTCGTTTCCAGGTCGTTCAGCGCGGAAGCTACTACCAGCGTATCAAATTTACTTCGAACTGGTTTTGGGTTCGTTTTCACCTGACAGGCCATGAAGTATTGTTCAAGCTGCTGTAGGTCGTCGGTCAGTTGCTGGAAATCTTCTTTGGAAAACGACTGGCTCATCAAATTGGCGCTGCTCGCTGGTGGTCGAGTGGCCAGCCACAAACACGCCACGATGGTCACAATGCCGACGCCGACCAAGGCCATGCATGCCAAAATACTGCGAACGATAAGTTTGCCAATCATGTAGAGCTGTCCTGGCGACTATGGTAGATTCAGGCGAATGAAGCTGAACGAACAAAAGGCGTCTTCCTTAATCGTAGGTTGCTGTTCATGTGAATGCAGGTTGATTTCCTTCAACACGATGCAACTTTGCATCACGGAAACATATAGCTGAGACCCTGCGATTGTGGAATTGGACGTCGGTGAAATTTGAATGGGGCAGGAGTGTGGCGTATGCGAATCGGATTACATTGCGGCTGGATTATTGCGTTTGCGATATTCGGAGGCGTGGCGAAATTTGACAATCAAAGCGTGGTTGCTCAGGAAGATCCGGACCCAGCCACGCAGTCCTATCAGGAATGGTTAAAGGATACGAACCTGGATCCTCGCTGGATCTATGACGATGTCGAGTTGGCCAAGACGAATGCCGCGAAGTTTGACAAACCGATCTTGGCGGTGTTTCGCTGAGTGATGTGACATGCCTGTGAAGGCTTTGACGAGCAGGTTGCTCGTAATGACAAACAGTTGGCACCGTTATTGGATCAATTCGTCTGCGTGCGAATTGTCAAAATGCAGGGCGTAGATCTAGCTCAATTTCAATTCGACTACGATCTGACATGGTCCGCCATCATGTTGGATTCCGCAGGAACCGTGTTGGCTCGTTATGGTGGCCGGTCTGCCGAGGGTCCGATGTCGATCAATTCGATTGACGGTTTTCGTCGTACAATGCAGCGAGTTCTAGACGTGTATCCGCAGCGGACCGATCATGCGGATTGGTTCGTCGCTAAGAAAGGACCGAAACCGGCGTATGAACGTCCAGAACAGATGCAGGTTGAAGTTATTCGCAACGCACTTAACGCGGGAAATAACAACAAGGCTTGCATTCATTGTCACAATATCCATGACGCGCAGCATCAATTAGCCGAAGCCAATGGCACGTATGATCCTCAAAAAGTCTGGAAGTATCCGCCCACTCAGAATCTTGGATTTACTTTGGATGTGAACGAAGGAACTCGAGTGTCCGCGGTGGAAGGAGGCTCGCTTGCAGACCGAGCGGACTTGCAAGTAGGTGACAATTTGGTGTCAGCCAATGGGCAGCGATTGCTTTCATTGGCGGACGTGCAATTCGTTCTGCATTTTCTTCCCGAACCGGCGACGCTGTCGCTGAATGTGGATCGCGCTGGTTCGCAGCGAACTCTGACGTTGGAACTGCCCAACGGTTGGCGCCGCAGTGATATTTCGTGGCGAGTTTCCATGTACGGCATGTATCCTCGCCCCGGCCTGTGGATTGACACGCTTCCGGCGGATCAGAAGAAGTCATTTCATCTACAAGATGGTCAGTTGGCCATGATCGTAAAAGGGCTGTTTGGCGAAGCGGTCCGCAAGAGTGACCTCAAGAAGAACGATGTGATTGTGAATCTGGACGGAAAGGTCAATGCCATGACGCCCGGTCAATTTCACGAACAAATCCGCTTGAAGCACTTTAAGCGAGGCAGCGTGATGCAGCTGGAAATATTGCGAGACGGAAAGAAGCGAAGCATCAACGTGCAGTTTTAGCGGTAGCGGTCGTGCCCATTTGAGCCATGTTCGAAACGCAGCGCCGTTGGTACAATATAGGGCCCTCCCGAACGGTACGAACCAGTGCCGTTCGCCACGCCCACCTAACCAACTTCGTCGTTATGTTTTCGAATTCTTTTCAATGTCGCTCGATTGCGACTATGTCGCTGTTGCTTCTTGCGTATCCTCTTCCGTTGCTGAAGGCGGATGACGATGCACATATGTCGGATCAATCCGCTGTTGCGTTCGTCCAGCAATATTGCTTGGATTGCCACGACGGTGAGTCAGCAGAAGGCGGTTTTGATATCGCGTCGTTTGCCGGGTTCGCTTCGCTAGATTCATCGTCGTATGCCAAGTGGGACACGATGATTCGTCGAGTGCGAGATAGTGAAATGCCGCCGTTGGAGCACGATGTGCAACCCGCAGCCGAAGAACGAACCGCATTTGTCGAATGGATGCGATCATCGCTGCATACCATTATTTGTGATGACGGGATTTCCGCGGGTCCGCCTACCATTCGGCGTTTGAATCGCGATGAATACGGCAATACAATCCGCGACCTCTTGGGGATTCATGTCAACGCGGCACATGCGTTGCCCGCCGATGGAGCGGGTGGCGAAGGGTTTGACAACGCGGCGGAAACATTGTTCATTTCTCCCATTCATGCGGAAAAATATTTGGATGCCGCCAAGATGGCGCTCGAACACGCCTTCAAAGATCCTCGTGGTCGACGCCATGTTCTGCCAGTTCAGCCTGATGCAGAACAAGACGTGCAGCAAGCGGCGGCGGCATCGTTGCGAACCTTTTTGCCTCGAGCGTTTCGTCGACCGGTGACGGACCAAGAGATTGACGAATACTTGTCACTGTTTCAAATCGCGTATCAGGAAGACGGTTCGTTCGAACAAGCCATGCAGTATGCGTTGCAAGGCGTCTTGTTGTCGCCCAAGTTTTTGTTTCGCTGGGAAACGCCGCCGCGTTCGCCAGAAATGGTGCCGCTTGATGATTTTGAACTCGCGTCACGTCTATCTTACTTCTTGTGGGCGTCCATGCCGGACGATCGTTTGTTGGAGCTGGCAGGTAAGGGCGAACTGTCGCAAGACGATGTTCTTCGTGCCGAAGTATTGCGAAT
>JAGQOZ010000017.1 GCA_020426955.1 Planctomycetales bacterium | reverse complement strand
AATTTCGTCTTCTGCCTGAAACGTGCGCACACCAAAGTTCTTATATTTGCTTAGATCGTGCAGAATATCGCTGGCGGGCGTAATTGGATATGATCCCAAGAACAAGGGCGTGTTACTTGTTTTTGATGCGGCCACCATTCCCAAAGCCAACGCTTGGTTGCCCGTCATGTTCTTATAACGGCCAGGCTCCAATTTCGCTCGATCAACCCGATAACTGCTCACAAACGCGTCGGTTGTTTCGCCGTAATTCCGACCCGCTCGCAAAGCTTTCATGTTGGCTTCAGCGACATCGGCTTTATTACCGAATTTCGCTTGAATAAACCGTTCCGTTGGCTCCAAACTGCGACCGTAAAGCCAATAGACCAAGCCCATGGCGAAAAAATTGCGACATCGGTCCGCTTCTTTGACGCTCAAACCCAGTCCTTCGACTGAATTACGAGTAATCGTGGTCATGGCCACCTTGAACAATTGATACGAATCCAAACTGCCGTCTTCCAGCGGATTTGTTTCATATCCGGCTTGTTCTAACGACTTCTTGTCAAACGCATCTTCGTTGGCCACCAAAATCCCGCCGGGCTGCAAGTCCGCTAGGTTCGTCTTTAAAGCTGCGGGATTCATGACGACCAGGGCGTCCAGTTCGTCCCCGGGAGTAAAAATATCCGAAGAAGCAAAATGAATTTGGAATCCACTTACACCAGCCAAAGTTCCGCGTGGAGCACGGATTTCAGCCGGAAAATCGGGGAACGTTGCCACGTCGTTGCCAGCCAACGCCGAAGTGTTGGTCAACTGCGTACCGGCCAACTGCATACCGTCGCCAGAATCGCCGGCAAAACGGACAGTGGCGGACTCGATTTGAATGATCCCCTTGGAATTAGGCTGCTCGATAGTTGACATAATTCAATTAAAGTTCTTTACAAATGTTACAAGATGGCAACTGAAGAAAATAATCTATTTCGCTTGAAAGAACGCAGATCAAGCCCCTTCGCGATGAATGGGGGGCTGACCGGGCACGGGCGGGAGATTGTAGACGTAATTTGGAAAATGTTGCACCAAATAATGCAAAATCCCGGACACTTTCAACATGCCAACAGGGCGATGTTCTGCGTCCACTACGGGCAGGCGGCGATACCCCCCTTGCGACATTAAGCTAATCGCTTTCTCGATCGAATCAGACACTCCCACAACTTGCGGATTGGCAGTCATGACCGATTCGACCGGAACGTCCATGCTACTTCGTTTAGCAAGTAGCTTCAGGACGTCTCGCTCCGTAAAAATTCCAGCCAAACGATCGCCGTCACAAATGAGCGCGCTGCCTTTTTTTTCCAGACGCATTTGTTCGACAATTTCACTGACGATTGAATCGCGCTGACAACAGAGCACCAGTTTTGAACAAGCTTGCTCAACTGTCTCTGTCTTTAAATGCAGTTCGAAGACCACCGAACGAGACCTTACTTCTAGCGGCAAAAAATATAAAAGATTTCAGCAATCTACCGGCCGCTCGCTACTTGAAACGAAGCACATCAACCGTTGCCACGCCCGCCATTTCCCCAAAATGTACCACGCGCCCCAATTTGTTTGAAGGACAAATTGCCGCCAATCGGATTGATTTTGCGATAGTTTTTTTCGCTCGCCCATCTTCGTCCGCCTCGCGCATGCCATCCCAGAGGTATCCGCCTATGACGGTCGATAAAATTTTGTGATATCAATTCCGCCCTTCTGTTCTTCTTCTAACAGTTTCATGCGCTGTTCCATTCGTTCAACTCGGCGTGCTAGCTGAGGCAGTAATTCCGGCAAAGAATCAGGAGGGTCGGGACGGGGTGCTGGTGGATAGCCGAGATGTCTTTGTAGAGATCCGAATAGCAACAACGGGTCTCGTCTTCGGTTGGCCCACGCGATGCGCCCTTCTCGTTCACCAAACAAGATCCCCAGCGAATCATCGGCGGGAAGCGATTTGCGAGTCTTCTTTCCATAGAATTCGCTGCGAACAAACACCATGTCGGCAAGTTCCACGATTCCAATCTGTCGGCGAACAATCCCAATCCAGCATTGCCATCGTTCGTCAAACGCGGGATCGTTCGCCGCCGCAGCGAGTCCTTGATCGTATGAAAGTCGATTTCGACACAAGACTTCAAATCGATACAGGAACAGTCCTTGCGGAGAAAACCCGCCACTGCTGCGGAATTCCGCTTCCTTTTGCAGAATTTGAATCGCAGTTCTAAAATCAAAGCGGCCTTTGTCACTTTCCGCTTGCTGCATCAAGAACGTTTGAAACGCAGTGAAATAATGCCCCAGCTTGCTCATGGCCGGAGAAACACAGCCGGTCAACCGTAATTCGCTGGCCATATATTCAATCGCCAGCGGAAGCTTGGTCGTTACTAGGATTTCGTGCTTGACGTTCTCCAGCAACTCTTGCAGCGGAATGCCGTCGCCGCTGCGTTCGGCTAGAGTTCGAAAGAAATGAGCCTGCTCTACATGCTCTTCCCGGTCCAATGTCTGAGACATCATTTACGCTTTCCGTTTCCAGGACCAATACAATGCGGATGACTTACGGTCGAACGGCCGTGTGCGAATCCAAGAACTCCGCAACTTCAGCAAAAATTTCCGACGCCAAATTCGCTTTCAAATGGCCAGCCTGTTTGACAACTCGAAACGATGTCACGACGCCCGCTTGCGACAACGCTTGATGCAACGCCCAAGCGCTCGACTTCGGCACTACTCGATCCAATTCGCCATGAAAAAAGAACACCGGCGGATCATCGGCCGACGCGAATGCCACCGGCGATGCTTGTTCGTAAACGTCCGCATGGGTCTGCCGAGTTCCGCCGAGCCAAAACGCTAACGTTTCATCATTCGTTTCCATCTTTCGAAATTCGCACGGCGCGCCTCCCGCCACCACGGCACACAGTCTGGGCACGGACGAATCATCATCGCTTGAACCGTCCAATGCGGACTTGTTCTGGGTAGCCAACAAGCAAACCAAATGTCCACCAGCCGAATATCCGTAGCCGGCAATCCGCTCTGAATCGATCCCCAGTTTTTCCCGTTGCTGATGCATCCACTGGAGTCCCGCTTGACAATCTTCCAATTGGCAGGGAAAAGGATGCCGAGGTGCTAAGCGATAGTTGATGGCCACCACCACGTAACCCCGCCCAGCCATTTCGCGCGCGTGTCGCACCACGTGGACCTTATCACCGGACATCCAAGCTCCACCATGAACCATCAATATCGCCGGCCGATCCGTTCTTTCGGACGGAGTTTGATAAACATCCGCCTTCAGTGAAATGTTGTCTACTGAAGCATATTCGATATTCCGTTGCACTGTCACCGTTGGCGATTCAACGGCCGCTGTCACTTGGCAAACAAACAGCCAGGCGTAAACCAGTATCAGCGTTTTCTGCCACTCGAATGACTCGACGTCCATCACATGTTTCCTCTTCTTGGCGAATTGTCCCCGATTCGCGAAAACCAATCTGCGGCTATACTATTATCTCTCGCGGTGGGTTTTGAGGCTGTTGTCATGACCTGTTTACGTACAAGCATCAAATTCGACTGCGTACGGTATAAGTCTATCAGCTCCGCTTGTCCGGCAAGTACTCCATTTTGTCAGCCTTTCAACGAGGCAAATCATGTCTGACGTTTTTTCTTCTATCGAAGACGCCATTTCTGCCATCCGCGACGGCAAGATTGTCATTGTTCTGGACGCGGAAGACCGTGAAAACGAAGGCGATTTTGTCTGTGCCGCAGAAAAAGTCACACCCCAAGTTGTCAACTTTTGCATTTCCAAAGGAAAAGGACTGCTGTGTTGCGCTCTGTTGCCGGAAGTTGCCCAGCGTCTGGACCTTCCGCCCATGACCACGTCTCGTCCTGATTCGTATCGAACCGCGTACACCATCACCGTGGATCACGAATCTGCCCGAACCGGCATCACCGCTGCCGAACGTTGTACCACCATCCAAGAATTGGTAAACCCTCGTAGCGAACCTGCCGACTTCGTTCGTCCCGGCCACGTGCTACCACTGGTCGCCAAGGAAGGCGGAGTCTTGCGGCGAGCAGGACACACAGAAGCTGCCGTCGATCTGGCGCGTATGGCTGGGCTACAACCCGCTGGAATCGTCTGCGAAATCCTGAACGATGATGGTGATCGTGCCAGTCGAGAAGACTTGATAGCAATGGCTAAACGAGAAGATCTGGTCATCATCACCATTGAACAACTGATTCGCTACCGACGTCAACGCGAACGGTTGGTGTATCGCATTGCCGAAGCCAAACTGCCGACCAAGTACGGCGAATTCCAAATCATCGCCTACGGTGTACGGTATGAATCGCAGCAACCGGTGGTGCTGACCATGGGTGACTTAACGTCCGTTCCTAATCCGCTTGTCCGACTCCATTCGTCCTGCTTTACCGGTGACTTGTTGGATTCACTGCGGTGCGATTGCGGCGATCAACTGCGCATTGCCTTGGAAATGATCGGCAAGGAAGGTGTCGGTGCCTTGGTCTATTTGCCACAAGAAGGTCGAGGCATCGGGTTGGTGGAAAAAATCAAAGCCTACAACTTGCAAGACGCGGGACTCGACACGGTCGACGCGAATCTGGCACTGGGATTTAAGGCCGATCCTCGTGACTACGGTATCGGCATCCAAATCCTCAAAGACTTGGGACTAAGTCAAGTTCGACTGCTAACGAACAATCCCAAAAAAACCGACGCCTTTATCTACGGCGGGTTCGAACTACAGGTCGTCGACCAAGTCCCCATCACGCCGCCCATTAACAAATACAACGCTCAGTACTTGTCCACAAAACGAGACCGGATGGGACATATCCTTCCGTCCAACGACGAATCGGATTTGCACAGCTAAGGTCTTGCACCGTTGAGCCAACCGGTTCGCTGTTTTTTCAGTGAATCTGTATCAACCGTGACGTCGCCATTCGACGGAACAAGTTCGAAGGTATTCCGCCACGGCCCAAAAATATCTTTTCGCGTCTGCGTCTGCGCGAACAAGCGCGTCCAGCAGTTCCGCTCCGGCAGCAAATCCGCTCTGCTGCAGCAAATTCACATCGTGGCGGACGGACTGATGGTTCGCATCCGCTTGACGAATCCAGCCGCCCAACAGCATGGCTATCCAGCGACGTCGCAACGGTGACAAAGGGTCTTCCCAGCAGTCCGTTTGACGTTCGTCCAACACGTGGGCTCGCAACAAACCGTGCAACAATCGGTGACGCTTCATCAGATCTAACCCAAGATTGACTCGGCCCAACCAGTCTTCGTTCAACTCCAGTCGCGGTACACAATCATCAGATTCGCTCTCAACGTGATTCCGAGCGTCCACTCCCATCGCCAGTGCCAGAACAACCGCCGGATCTTCCGGTTGCATACGTCCAATGAACGAAACCGTCATTCCCGGAGCATGACTCAACATTTCCAGGTTATGGCGAAATTCCAGGTCGGGCGAATCGATTGCCACAGCCAGCCTCAAGTTTGAGTCGGAGGCTTCGGGCTGAATCACCAACTCTGGACCCGATGCGCCCAGTACTTCCGCGCGCAGGAAGACGAAGTCCCAACCTGCCGGCCTGGCATCCGTGGGTGTCGAACCAAGCCGGTCGATGCGGTCAATCTGTTCTTCCAACGGGATCGCAAAGCGGTTGGCAATGGCAGGTTCGCTCCACGAAGAATCACCTTGACGCACCACTTTGATTTTCGAACCCTGCCCCAGTCGGCCGTCGATGGACGCGGTTAATTCGGCGCCTAAATATTGGCTTCGCGACATCCGTTTCGCTGGTTCGACGATGCCGCCAAAATCGATTCCGCCTTGATACGCATGACGACAAACTTGCGCGTCGCCAGGCCGAACGTTGGACACGGAATAGATTTTAGAATCTTCCGCCAAAAAGTAGACAGCCACGCCGGCAAAGCCACTGCGAGTCAGAATGGGCTCGGCCAAGAGTCCGTGCAGACGCCCGGGATTCACAGGGAAATAGCGTCGTCTCGCGGTACCAATCCAATAAGATTCGACCGGCGCATTCGCAATGCGGAAAACCGTTTGCAGCGTTTCGACTAAATCCTTCGCTAGCTGATCCAGGTCTGCGTCTGGTGTTCGCTGTCGAACTTGTCGCACGCCCGTCACTAACCGCAGACTCAACGCCGCAGCTCGGTACAGCCCAACAGACCGGCATTGATGGATCGCTCGAAGAAAATTCGATTGCACCACCACGCCGGCACCCAAGACACCGGTCTGCAACAATTGATCCAGCGAATGGGTCAATTCACTCGCCGCCGAAATCTGTTCGATCGACGGTTGAACCAATTCAACCGCTGATTCTTCACTTGACACCGACGGACTTGCATCACGGGAATCGGCCACAGAGTCCGTGTCCATGTCCATGTTCCTGCCCGCAGTCGATTCGATTTCCAACAGCGTCAGACAAGCAACAATGTGAAAGCAATGCGGCGACAAGAGGCAGCTGCATTTGACTTGTGACAGAGTCGTCACCACCGGAAACGCCAAATGGACCGTTTCATTTCCGGCTTGGACCGTGACGCAATCACCATTTGCCAATGCCCATTGCCACTGATTCGCCGCGCCGGGATCGCGATCCAATCTTCGTCGAATTCGATCTGGCGCTCCGTCAATGATCTCCGACAAGATGGCAGCGTCAACCTTCGGACGATCGCTCATGACCTTGCTCCACGCATCTGATCGCCCACCCATTGCGCCAATCGTTCTGGACTGACGGCCGCCACCGGCATTCCCGCCGCCACCACCTGCTGGGCCGTCGCCACGTCATAGCGAGGCACGGCTTGATCATCCAAAGCAGCCAGTCCAATCAAGCGAGTTCCGGAGTCGGCCAAAGCGCGAACCTCGGACAATAGCTCGGCGGTCGACACGCCTTCTTCAAAATCGGTCACCAACACCACCATCGTCCTAGCCGGATTTCGAATTGCATCGCGCGCGGCTTTCAAGCCCAGTCCAATTCGCGTTCCGCCACCTACTTCCACTTCCAACAGTAGCGACAACGGATCTTCCACCACACCACTGAAATCCACCACCTCCGTACTGAACGCAAAGAAGCGCACGTCCAGAGCCGGAAGACCAGCAAAGATGGCGGCCAGCAACGCACTGTAAATCACGGATGCCTCCATGGACCCAGAGACGTCCACAACAAAGATCAAGTGCCAGTCCATTTGTCGTCGAGCAGGCGTGCGAAAAACGAATGCTTCGGGCAATAGCTTGATCGCGCCCGATGCAGTGCGTCGAGCGGTCTTTAGATTCTGACGAATCGTCCGAGCTAAATCGATTTGTCGCGTGCGACGGCCAGTGGGTTTGGGCGTGCTGATGCCGGTCAAGGCAGGTCGCAAGCGTACGGCGAGCTGTTGTGCAAGTTGGGAAGTGATGCGTCGAGCTAATTTTCGCAGCGTGCCGATTCGCTGTTCGGGTAAAGCACCGTGCAATGCCAAGATTTGTTCCAACAACGAAACCGAAGCACGCACGCTGTCAGAATCCAGGAACTCCAAAATGCCGGTTCGTCCCTGAACGGCCGCTTCACCCAATACTTCTTCGCACACGTCCGCGTCAAACACGGCCTGCAATTCATCGACCCATTCTCGAGCCGTCGGGATTCTCGATTCCGACCCGGCGCCGGCCGCCAAGTCACTTCGATCGCCCTGACCTTCCCTGGCACTTCGCCCGTATAACTGATCTAACGATTTGGCCGCCACGCAGCCAACGCCGGACCGGCAACCTTTCACTCCCAAAACCAATCGCCAACGATCTTCTATCGGGATTTGATGCGAAATTGCGGTCGACTTCTCCTCAGCAATTTCGTGCAATTCGTTATCGCTGGTCGTTGGCGACGCATCGTTGCGCGGATTCGGTTCGGCCCACCGCCAGTCAGGAAAGGCACGAGAAACAGCCAGTCGTCCCTTACGGTCGGCGGATAATGCTGCGGCATACGCCAGCGGATTTTGTTCGATGCGAAGATGCGACAACGTCGGGCTAGTTTGGAAATGACCAGCGAATTCGACCAACAATCGGCTACGCTCCGCCGGACTAAGCGAATCAAACGCACGACGCAACGCTGGCAACCGTGACAGAAAGTTGTCATCCGACGATACGGCCAAACTGTTCGCCAAACCAGCAAGCCATTCCGATTCTGCCAAAATCATCGGCAATAAAGGCACCAACATCCCCACGAGTCGCCAAGTCAAACGATCTCGAGCATCCCGGTGATGGGCCGCGTCGAACCAACTGACCTGCAACGCCGAAAGATCTGCGGACTGCACTTCGCCCAACATGGCCAGGATGCCCCAAGCAGCGCCCTGCATCAGTGGCGAACCGTTCATGGTTGTCGGTTTTAGCCACGACACAAACTGCCGACACAGCGCTGCCACCGTCCAAGCGGTCTTGCGGGTTGTGCCAACAGACGTATCGAATTCGCCGGAAACCAAGCAAGCCAAATCGACTATCGTGTTGACGTCGGCTAGTTGGTCAGAACCGCGTAGACCGTCTAGCCTTCGCAACGCCATGGCGACCAGCGGCGAAGGATCCAAGAGTTCGGCATTTTCAAAGCAACTGACGTCAGGCAGTGCAGCTTGATCTGCCGTCAAAGGCAAGCCAGGGAAATGTCCCAAGGCCATTCGCCGCATCCAGTGGGCCGCTTCCAGCAATTGGTCGGGCATGGCCGAAGTCAACAACAGCGGTTCCAATTGGCCCAGTACGGACCGGACCAAATCGGGTAGTCCACAATCAGTGGCGGCTTGCAAGCGTTTCACCAGCAAAGCGACCTGCAATCCATCGCCTCCGTTGGCGCTGTCTGGCTCAGACCAGCTGGAAATGGCTCCGCTGGCAGCTTGTTTCAACGTCACACCCCAGCGCGCGGCATTTGCCAAGGTGGCGACCGAAGCGTGCGTCCATTGAATTCGCCAAACTTCCGTCAGGTTTTCTAGGTCTCCGGATGCCGAGTTAGACTGGAGTTTCCCGTAGTGTACGCCAAGGTACGACAGGCGGCGGAGTACTACCGCGCGACTGCGATCTAGTTTGGAACGCAATGGGTCCAGCCGCAGTTCTTTTAGCTCGGTAGCGGCCTGCCCATCATACGGTAGCTTCAGTCGCTGAAGCGTGTTTTCGATCTCTGGCGCCAGACCGCTACGCGGAGTGTGTGCGGCCAGTTTTCCCGATCGATTCCCAACAAAAATCTTTTCTGCGGCTGCCGCCACCGCTCGGCCTCGTCCAAACAAATCACCCTGTACCAAACAGGATTGAACCGCCTCGAGAAGTTCGGTTCGCCCCGACGTGGTTCCTCGCAACTGACCCAATTCCGCAGCCATTCGCACGATTTCTCGAGCTTCCGGTGTACCGGCAACGTGTCCCTGCCGACGCAGTTCGCGACATAGGCGAACCGCGAAATCGCTGAGCGAATCATGCACGGCTTGGCAAGAATCAGTTGCCAACTGAGCTTGGTGCCAAGCGGGATCTTTGACGCCAGCCGGATAGCCGCTGCGCTGATCCAACTGGGCGAACGAATAGGGAACCAGCGACGTGATTGGCGGTTCCGGTGACATGTTCGTGCCATTCGCATCCAATTCGGGCAGACTCCATAACATGGGCTCTGGCAACAACGCGGCGGCGTGAAACGCACCGATCAAAGCAGCCGAACCGGCGGGCGCGTCCAAAATGGCTTGACGCATTGCGGCTTCTCGCTGACGGTCGCGAATCGAAATTTCGCTTGCCGAACTGCGAACCAACCAGCCAAATAGCAACGCCGCTCGGCGCACACTTTCCGCCGTCGACCCAATCGCAGGCGATTCGACCAAGCGATCCCAAAGTTCGCTCGAATCATCTGATTCCATGCGACGCAACAGCTGACCTAACGGCGTGACGGAAGCTGATTGGCGATCGCCACACACTTCGGACGAAGACGGTAGACTTACGGAGGATGACAACGGCATGTCACACGGGATGACAGGAACGTCGTTCGCAGCGGCCCAGCGAATGGCGACCAATTCTGGCGAAAAATCCGCAAGTGGATAAAACCACAACTGCTGATCCAGACTGCATGCAGCCAACGCCACTGGCGTTTCCAAATCGCGGTGACTCAAGAAAGGAAGCCAGTCTGTAAACTCGGGTGGCATTTCGATCAGCAACGCCGCAGGCCGTAGCGAGTCTAGCAATTGCGGAATGACACGAGCCATCGCGGCGGAATGGTGCCGCACACCAATCAGAAAAGGGGCTCGGCAATCGGCCAATAGTTGCAGCGCATGGCCAGGATCACGGTTAGCGCTGGATGCAGTATCCACGTTCATGCCTACAAGTCAGCTCCTGCATCGTCCAGGATGTTTCGCAAGTCATACAGGCGTTGCCACAACGGATGTCCCGCTTCGCCTCGCCGCCGAACCACGCCGTCCCAATATGACAACAGTCGCTGTCGATCTTCCGCGTTATCTTTCAGCACAACGCCCAGTAAGTAACCTGGCAACAGCGACACCGTGTCTCGTTGCCCAAGAAAGAAGGCATTTTGTCTGGTAATCGCCGTGGCCACGGTTACCGCTTCTGCAGTGCTCATGACGGCGTCAGGGCGTTCCACATCCCAACCTTCACGAGTGCGTCCGTTTCTGAGATCTCGAAACGTTGTCACCAAGATTTCCAGCAGTTGCGAATCGACTTCGCTGGGCGCGTTGGATTTTTTCAAGAAGCTGGATGCTTGACTCGCAACCAGTTGCGTCTCTTGCTGCGCATCGGCAATGGGTTCGACCGTTTCGAAATTAAATCGACGCTTGAGTGCCGCAGACATTTCCGATACACCTCGGTCACGCAAGTTGGCCGTGGCAATGATGTTGAATCCGGGCGCCGCGAAGACACTGCCGGATTCGCCGTCCAATTCAGGAATCATCATACGGCGTTCGCTTAGAATACTAATCAGCGAATCTTGAACTTCAGGAAGGCAGCGAGTGATTTCTTCGATGCGAACCAATTGCCCTGACTGCATGGCCGTCATGACGGGCGACGGAACCAAGGCTTCTGGCCGAGGCCCACGGTCTAACAACATGGCGTAATTCCATCCGTAGCGAAAATGATCTTCGCTGGCGCCGGCCGTTCCTTGCACGGTTAACTGGCTGGTGCCGCTGATGGCCGCCGTCAGTAGTTCGCCCAGCATGCTTTTGGCCGTGCCTGGCTGACCGACCAACAGCAGGCCTCGTTCGCCGGCCAGTGTGACGACGCAACGTTCAATCAACGAACGCGAACCGACAAACTTTGGCGAGATTTCCATGGCTGACGGAACGTCTGGTGGCAACTTCAACCCGGCCGGTGCTTTGATCACTTCGCCTTGCGAACCACACAGAAAGTCAACCACCCGTTGCGGCGACATGCGCCAACCCGTCGGTCGTTCCGCTTGATCCACCGCCGTCAAGAATTGTAACTCCGTGCCGAATGTCTCCTCGGCTGCCGGTTGTTGGTGTGCGCGCCGCGTGGTCGTGTTTGTCGGCGAATTTGCATCTGCGGCAGCCGTGGATCGGCTCGCTCGTTTTTTTGCCATGTTTACTTTCGCTTCTTCTTGATCTGAACTTCTTCATAATCGGGTGCGTCGCCGCTTTGCGTTCGTTCCCAGGCTGCCTGAAAGACGTCCGCAAACGGTCGCAGAACTAACGGTCCGCCGGCGGGCCACAATGGCAAGTTGGCGGTCAAGTCCAAGTCAGCCAAGTGCTTGGCTTTCCACGATTCGATGGGAAGCCACGGCGCTTTTAGTTCAAGCCATTCACCGGGCAAGAAGATGGTTCGACCCGCTCGAGCACGCTTGGCCTCCATCACCAGCGACTTTTCCAGCAGTTCTACCGACGCCTTTTTCAGTGGTGTAGGCTTCCAGTTGTTCCACTTGCGAAGATTCGCCGTGGCGGGATCAGGAAGCGCAAGCATTTGCAGATACAGTACAGCGGCATTTTCGGAAATCTCGTGACGTTCGGCTACCGTGGCAACCAATTCCGGGACGGTGTGCAAAGGATCTTGCGGCCACACGTCGGTTGGAACGTGTTCAACTTCGTCCACCAGTTTGGAAAAGCCGGGACTGCGAAGCAACAACGTGGCCGTGATGGCATCCCAATGTTGGCTGTATGCTGACTCATGATGCAGCATCCCCAGCACTCGGTCCAATTCCGCTTGGCCGCGGAGCAATGCAGGCCGAAAAACGACTAGCGCGCCGTGCGATTCCGAATGTGCGGACGCCATCAAGCCGCCATCGTTGAGATGCATCGGCCCATCGATTTCCGTCTTACCGATCAGTTGCTCGGGCCAAGTTGCTGGGTCATCCAAACTCGCATGGGCCATATGCAGCATCGTGGCTTCGTCGGCTAGAAGTGCCAATGTTTGTTGAAAAAGTGCTCGCGTGGCAGTTCGCGCGCCGTCGCCGCCGGGACATTCCGAGTGAACGACGGCAATCAAGTGGACTATCGAAGTCAGGATTCTATCGTCAAATGGCGGCGAACCCGAATCAATCTTGGCCCAACTGTCGTACACGATTTTCATGGGCCGAATGGCCAAGTGCGGCGAATCCGCCGGAGCGGCCAGCGATTCCATTAAAGGTTGCAAACCGTATCGACTCCATTCGCTGCCGAGCGCCATGGCGGAGACCTTTTTCTGCAGAGCCGCGTCGAGTGGAATTCGATTTGGCATTTGCTGTTGCCAAACTTGTTGAATTGCAGCCAGCGCAGGGCGCCGATCGTCGGCAAATACGGCGACGGGTCCTATACTGACGGGTGCAGCAAAAAGTTTTTCGCAAACTTCAAATCCCAAGTTTGTCAGCGATTGGGCCGCGTCTTTGACTTCATTCGCCTTCAACCCCAAAGCTTCACGAAGATCCGTGGGCAGAACCTGCGAACGATGCGATCTTCGATAAATGGGACCTAGCCAAACCAACGCCAATTCTGCCGGAGATATTGCTATCGCTTCGGCCGCTTCTTGCAGTTCGGACTTGCCGGGCAATGGAATTTGGTTTGCTGTGCGAGCCGCTTGACAAAACTCTCGAGCTTGATCGGTGGTCCAATTGAGTTCCCACGCAACGCCTGGTTCGTCAATCACATACCCTTCGGGCAAACTCGGTTCGTCACTGGTTGAATAACGAATAATCAAGAACGGTTGTTCGTCAATGTTAGACGGGGCAACCACAAACGCGTCTTCGCCCTGGCGAAAACCAAACGACTTGCCTCCACTATCCACTTCCCACATTCCATAGCTCGTCTTTGTCGCGCCGACCGGGTGCCCATAGAAAGCATGGAATTTTCCGGGGAGGTCAAGCAAGCCCAGCCGAATAAAAAAATCCAGCAAATCCAGTGGATGCGGCGCGTTTTCTTTCGCGTTGACGCTGTGCCGCACAAACGCATCCCACGACGCCCATGCCAGAGAACGCAACAAACGGAACCAATGGACGGCAAGCTTGGGGAGTTCGACAGCCTGAATGTCTCCCTTCAAAAATTTGGCGGTTGCCGCCATATGTTCGCTGACCGATTTGGACCTACTATCGTAAACTCGCTTTGCGGACCCAAAGTGCCAATGTTCGGCCGCATGGTCCAGTTCGCGATTCCCAGCCAAAACGGCATCCGTTTCGTCCGGCAATTTCGACATGCGCTCCAATAGCTGCGTCAATTTTTGATCAGCTTTGGTGGCGCGAACGACGGTTGCCGCCACACCGTTTTGCATCACGACGGGCGCAGCTGGCAGCAACTCCTTTACGGCAGCCAACGTGGCAGGATGGGACGACAGTGCATTGTCCTGAGACGTTGTTACTTGGTGAATCTGTGCTTGAAGATCGGTTCGCCCTGCCTCTAATAACGCTTCCGCTTGCTCCAGCGAAAGATGGCGAAGGATCTTGGACGACGCTTCGTCTCGCGGTCGCAGATAATGCCAAAAGCGAAGTGGCAGGACGGGAGATTGAAACGTGCCGTGGTCCCGCGAACGGTAAGAAGAATCCGCACGCAACGCCACCGTTTCGCCGTCAGCGTCCCAAATGCAGACGCCGTACGCACCGCCATGTTGGTAATCGGTACTAATCGGCAACAACTCGCTTGACGCTGCCTGCTTCAACAGACCAATAACGACGTGTTGATGGTGATCGAAAAATAGTTGCTTCTCCCAACGACGGCCGTCAATTCCCTCACTGACCAGATTTCCATCTCGCTTTTCCGTAACACGCCAACCTAGCATCCCTTGTTTGCACCCTAACAGCGAATCTTCAGTACCGCGCGGCGCGGGAATTAGTTCGCAGAAATGATGATTCAATTCGCCATCATCAATCTCTTCGAACCAAGCTGGCACACTGTCTCGCAGCTGACTGCCTGTTTGAGGATCAACTTCCACGAATCTAGCGTTCCAAGACATCGACTTTTGATCGAAGTCGCTAAAAAATCTCCATACGCGTTGGCCGTCACTGAAGTAGTGATCGCTCTTGGGAAGTGTCGAGTCTCCAGGAAAGCACGCTCGTTCACCAAAGAAGACGCCACCAGTTGGCAGTGACAACGACATGCTCATTTGAAAAAAGCCGAAGTAACCATCTACCTGGTGAGAAGTGTCCGGGTCGCTGGCCCACTTTATCAGCGTCTGATAGGTGTTCGCATTTTGATAGGCGATACACAGATCATCGTTGACCGGCACCAGTCCAATCAATGTTGCCTTTGGCGGAAGACGCAGTTCCCACGTACGTTCACCTCGATCCCCAAAGGCCACCGCATTGATACCGTCCGAAAGAAGCACTTCGGGAAAGCAAACAAAAAAGTTTCGACGTTTGAATTGCCCCTGCGAGACGTCAAGGCCTCGCTCTTGAATTAGCGATTCCAATTCGGGCCAGCCATATTCTTCGATCACACCTACTTGCAGTGTCTTTTGGAGCATGCACGCCGGATTGGCTTGGCGCAGCTGTTCGGCTTCGTCGGGAAAATACTGCAATGCTTCCGGCCACAGAGTTTGCTCCAACGAAAGCAATGCGCTGCCAAACGAAAGGCAACCGCTGTCAATCAAGTCGTTCACGTTAGACTGAAACTGGCGCTTCCATTGTTTTCGCACACCAAGTTTGTCCCCCGCCGCCTGAGGAAAGGGACGCTGCATGAATGACTTCTGTCGCCAGCCCCGACTGGCCTCGCCGCCGCGGCACATCGTCGCTTTAACGAGCCCTTCGTAAGCAAACTGCGCGAACCGATCGTCGTCCCAAACGGCACGGATGTCCAAATTGCGAAGCGAATGGTCCGGCACGCTCAGCCATCCCGAAAAAGTGAGTTCGAAGATCTGTCGTGGCGAGTTGACCGCGATGCCGCGAGCCAAACACGTCTCCAAGACATCCACGTCTATGTGATAATTCAGCGCCAGTGGTTTGCCTTCGCTTAGCAGTCTGGGCGTCAGTTTATCCAGCATCTCCAGCGTCAGCGCCGTTGTCGGAACATAGGCATTGATCACCGGTGAAAACCAATCGGCAATCGGTTGCCCCAACGCCGGCGATCCATTGTGTTGGTCGCGCCAAAGATACGAAAAAACGCCGCATTCTTGCAGAAACGCCAGCCAACTTTCGTATCCGGTGACGAAATTGGTCAAACGTAACAACCCGACAGCGAACGCTGGATTTCGATCCACCAACCGCTGAATTCGTTTCTGGCACGAATTCCAAAACGCCATGGGAGCTCGGCCCATCGCCGGCGATTCCATCACTTCTTCCAGCCACAATTCTAGTTCGGCATCCGCGTTCAAGTTGGCCGCTTTCGCCATCTTCGTAAAGTCTTTGGCCAGGGTACTCCACGGCGCCATGCCACCTCGCGTTCGCCGATTGCAGAGATCACGAAAGATCTGATAGGCCTCGTCTGGCGAATATTGACTTGCCAGGTCATTCGTGTATTCGGTTAGCGCCTTTCCAGCCAAGCAACCGGCCAATGCGAATTCCAGCACCACATCGCGACGTCTGGGGCGGTCCGATTCCAACGCGTGAACTCGTTCCGCTTGCAACGATTTATTGAGAGCTCGACCACCATAATTTTGATTCCCCAAATCTTTGTACGTGCGGCCCGCATCCTCCCAGAAGACCGGCAAGAAGTGCGGAGCCGAGCGGCCAAGTTCCGTGGCCATCTCTGTGAATACATCCCACGCATGTCCCGGCTTGGATTTTGCCAGCCGAGCGGCCGCTTTCATTCGCTTGACCAAATCCAGCGCATATTGCGCGTGCTGCGGATCATGAATCAGCGCCCACGCGGCGAAACCCAAGCTGCGCCGATGTTGCACGGCGATGGCCTTGGAAACACGAGGCGCCTGAAATCCCAAGAATTCCATGGCCAAATCTTCTGCCGATCCCAGCCGCTCGGATACCAAGCGTACCACGGGCCGATTGCCCAAAGCTGGATGCGAATAACTCCTGGCCGCAATGCGTTCCGTTGCGTCAGAATCCAATTTGGTCTTGGCGGAGACCAAGCCACCTGCTTCAAGCCGCAACTGCGTCGAGTTCATAATTCGGCTCCTTCTTCCTTCGCGACAACTCGCTTGGCGTAGATGCGAGTTGCCATGTGCATTCCTTCGCTAAAGGTGACCGGCCCAACTTCGCCAATCATTTTGGGACGTTGTTCGGAATCAACAAAGATCAGGTCCTCGGTTAAAGCTTCCATGTCCGGCGCATCGTTTCCAATCCAGAACCTCGCTTCCACAGGCACGCCGTTTTCCCAAACTTTAGTACAGGCGTAGCCGCCTCGAACCGGAACTCCCAAGCGGCGACACAGCGAAAGCACATGCGTCAATTGTTCGAACCGACCTCCCTGGAATTCGCGAATTGCCGTACTTTTCTGTTGGTCCGAAGTGGCTGCAAACGTCGGACGGAATAACTGATCTACCGACTGAGCGAATTGCATGTCACTGGCAATTTCTTGCAATTCCGCCAAACCGCCAATCAAGATCGGATGTGGAATCAGGATTTCTGACGCCGTTAGCCATTGCGTTTCACCGTCGATATCAACCACGCCGAGGCCTCGTTTCTGATCGACTTCTCGCAGCAGGCCCGCGGTGTTTTTGTCCAGCGTTCCGGTCTTGTCCAAAGACGCGATGACCAGATTATTGAGCGACCAGCGCCAATCGGGGTCCGACCAAACTTCGTTCAAGACCGTGCGCGGTACCGGAAGACTTCTGAGCATCCAAGTCTCCACTTGCTGCTGGCAATCGCGACGATGTTCGTCCAGCCATTCGCCGAGCGCCAGCAATTGCTGAGCAATATCGGAATCTTTCAGCCATTTGGGAACGGACGCCAACGGTTTGCCGTTTGCATTTCGACAAGCCAGTTTTCCCTCGGCAAGTCTCACCGAATAACCCCGGTCGGCCTCCAACCACATCTGTTCGGCTTGGTCCGCCGATCCATCTTCTTCCTGACTTGCGACTTTTCTTCTAGCTGCCATCATCGCTCCTGTGCGCGTCCAACAGTGGTGAAGTTCGAGCCGCCATTATGGTCTAACTCGCCAACCGAAGCTACTGCGGCATGTACTCGACAGCGGCGCGATGACGTGCCGGTTCGAATGAAAGCAAATCCGCTGTTTTTGCCCCTCGGAATAGACCGTCTCGTTTACGCCGAATCGAGCCGGTCGCTTGCGGCATTGTTGCGGAGCTTTCGCGCCTTGGCGGTGGCAATGGCAGACATCGTTGCGGCGACGTCGACAGAATGGATAGATGCCGTAGAACGTACGGCGGCGTCGCCAGTTTCGTAGTCACCTAGTTGAAAGACCACGACCAAATCGGACGAATCGAATTCGCCGTCACAATTCCAATCGCCGGAACTCCAAGTGGAATTCAGTGGAATCAAATCGTCATATTCGCCTCGTGTGAAAATGGCGGTCAGATCCGTCGAATTAAATACTCCGTCTAGATTCACGTCTCCCGGTACAATCTGCATGATGTCATATAATAAGACTTCAATATCTGCTGACGAAATCTGTCCGTCGCCATCTAAGTCATAGTGATTTGGCGCCATCTGCGTTTGCACTGCCGCACAGAGCAAATCAATGTCCATCACGTCGGTGACTTGATCTTGGTTGACGTCTCCGCTGACATTCGATTCGACAAAACTGCCAGGGTTCGCTCGGCGCGAAACAAAACTGGCGGCGAATCCACCAAACGCTGACGGATTGGTTCGATTCAGCGATTGAAACGAATCGATTACGTCGTTTGGCCAAGACGCAACGTTCGAGTATTCGACGGCGTCCATCACGACATACGCCGAATCCTCTGGGGCTTCGTTTCTGGGTTGTACTAGTTCCAGTTTTCCCGCGTCGTCGATCAATGTTCCGCTGAACGGTCCAGCAAGTCGCACGCTGGTCGGAATAGCGTACAACAACCGGAATGTCGATGCTGCGAGTGTGTCGGTTTGCGGGTCGAATGGCACGATGGTCAACGTTTCGCCAGCCTGGAGCACTGTATTCGCTGCAAATTCGAATTCAATCTCTCCTTGAATTTTCCATTCGGATAGATCAACGGACTGTTGGCCATGATTCAGCAGTTCCACAAACTTGACATCCGCTTCTGTGGCCTGGATGCCATTTTCTAGCGGAGCGGGTGAGGCATGAATTTCTGTAATCACCACGTCAGAAATCTTGGGGCCACTATTGCGAAATCCCATCGTTGGCGATGCCATGGGATACAGCGAACCATCACGGTTTGGCCAACGTCCCAGCGTGACACCAGCTTGCGTTGCACCAAAAGAAACTCGATCTACAAACCGAATCGGTCGCCCATTCGCATCTGCTTGGATTAAGTACAGATCGTCCTCTGTACTATTCAGTCCAAACTGGAATTCCGTTTCATCCACAGTGTGGTATCCGTTTCCGGGCAGATGAACGCCCAGCGGAAATTGATATTTGAAGTAGTTGTTGCTGGAATCGCTCAGATACCAACCACTCACATCTATCACGCGATTGGAACGGTTGGCCAATTCAATTTGGTCTACGGCTGGAAGTGTGGAATTGGTTAACACTTCGTTGATGACGATTTGATTGTCCGGACCAGCTCCCGAGCGACCGGGCGAACCACCGAATTCACTGCTGCTTTGCCACGATTTTGGATCAGCATAATCAAATTCGACTGATATGATTTCCAAAGAACTGGCATCACCGTCTGCTCGGCCCGGCCACGCTCCGCCATCACGATAGGTCACTTGTTGAATCTGCCGCTTGTCAGCCGTTTGTAGCGTAATCGCCTCGCCGCTGTTGCTGAGCGAACCCTGGAACGTCCAAGCTGTCGCATCCACGGCAGCGCCCACGGCCAACGTAATGTCGTCTTGGCCGTATCGCGCGAAGAACGCGTCTCGATTCTTGGGAATGACAACATGCTGTCCGGGCGCAAGCTGTTGATTGCCGAACGTAAATTCGACTCCTTGACCGCCCGATGTGGTGACCAGTTGTACGCCAGCCAATTCTATCTGCGTTTCGCTGACGTTTTGTATTTCAATAAACTCAAATTCGTCGGCATCGATATCTGGTTCGCCAAACTGAACCAATGCATCGTGCGGATGATAGTTGATCTCCGTCAGGCGCAGATCATCGACGTTTGCGAATTCCGCTCCGATTAAGTACGTTTCGCTTCGCACAGCCGACCAACGATTGGATTGTAGGCTCCGCGCCGTCACCGTCATGCCGTTGGTCAAAACGATCGCTTGTTCGTCAAATAAAATGGCGCCGGGTGCCAGCGAACCATCGGGAAGTCTTGGGTCAGAGCCGTCCAAAGTGTAATAGATCGAACCGGAGCCCGAAGTCAGGATCAATTCGGTACCGTCCGAAATCGGGCCGCTATTTACGCTGAATTCTGGCGGCGCTAGATAGTAACCTTCATCCTCAAATTGACTGAGCACTTGCAGTGATCGAGTTGGAAAGAAAGCCCGGAAATTGTTGTTGACCTTGTTTTGCCAAGTTTCATCCACGGTAAAAGTGGGTCCGCCCCACGAGTCACCCCACCGAGCGGATTCGGCGAACAGAGGCGAACGAGCTGATTCGACAAGCGAATCATATAGTGACGCAGGTACGTTGTTTTCGGGCGCATCCGGATCCCAAATTCGCTGATCAGAATTCACATACAGCGGTCCACCGGGTCGAAAAAGTTGATAGACTCGATCCGCAAATTCAACTCGGAACGCATCGCTGGTCTTCAGCCACGGCAGAAGCGTGACCGGACCTTCGGCTGGAACTTCGTCAAGCGTTCGATTCGAACCACCGTCCAACGTGAACTCGGCGTCCCACATAAAGAATTGAAATCCTTCCGAAGCAGGGCCTTGGCGCCGAGCCATATAATAATTGCGGCCAGGCCAATCGTAGTTCTCCAGGTAGACGTTGGTGATCAGATAGTCGATATAGTTTTGTGTGTCCAGGTAGCTTTCCCAGTCGGGGTTGTTGCTGCCGTCTGAGTTTTTGCCTTGCAAGCGCATATACGCCGCCGTTTTTTCGTTTTGCGACGTGGCGTTGTTGACTTGTTCTGCCAAAGCCAGCAAGTCGTTCCAAGCATCAATCGTGCCGTTGATAGGGGTGACTGCTTCTCGTCCTAAATCCCCTGCGTTCAACACATCCCATTCGTCTTTGTCTCCGCCCAGATAGTTGGCGGCGAATTGTGCATCAATGCGTTCGGCTGGATTGTACAGGCCCCAGTACAGACCATTGATGTAAAGATGCATGAAATTGCCGTGTGACGCAACGTTGTCAGTAGATAGCGCCAGCCGTCGAGCGAATTCGTCACGGATATAGTGGACGCCTAAGAAACCAGCGCCCGTCAAAGCGATGTTTTCTCCCGTGCTGGATCGCAGCGAAATGGAATCAAACGTGGTGGCGGCATTCGGACCAAAGAATGGGAATTCGAATTTGGATTCTCCGTATTCTTCGCGAAAGACCAAACGGAGCGATTTCTTGGTGCTTCGCACGACGTCCGCTTGGCGAGAGATTCCGCCTTGAATGCGAATGCCGCCATCGATTTGCGCTCCCTCTGATCCATCCGGATAGATCACTTCCAATGACATGGGACGTTCCCACAAGTCACCGCGTCCCTGAGGATTCGAGTAGATTCCTCGGGCGCCAAACATGTCTTCCTGATCCATCACAATGGACAGGGTTGGCACGCTGCTGAGACTATCCAGCAAACGCTGCTCGTTCCCGTTAATGATGGCCGGGTCCATGCCGTAATCCGCCGCAAAAAAGTTTCCCCAGCTATCTGGGTTTCCCCAAGTAGCTGGAAAGCCAGCGTCCAACACCGAAGCGTTGGATTGGTCCAAGACGTCATTCGCAAAAAGATAGGACCGAGTATTCGGCTGAATGGTGACATAACCACTACGAAATGCTGCTGCGCGAACCACCGTCGTTCGTTCGATGGTGATGGCGGTGGAATAGTCTTGGCCGTTTGTCAGCGAAGGCACGCTTCCATCTGTAGTGAAGCGAATCTGACTGTCTGGCGTTGACGAATCCAATTGCAATTGGAACGAACCATCATAGAAGCCGTTGCGGTGACTGAATTCGACAGGTTGTGTGTATTGAAACGCGTCCGTCAGATTAAGCTGACCCGGCGTGGCAATAGGAAGAAATCCGGGCTCCGTTGCGTATTCTCCAATTCCGACCAACTCCAGATCGAACAGAAAAGACGGGTCATCCCCGGCCTGATTTAGTCCTTGGACGGCAACAACATTCAGTCCCGACTGCAGCACGTTGGCAAGCATCACTCGCTGCCACGTTCGCGCAGAAGCGGCACTACCGGTCGCCGCCGAATTCCAAAGCAGGTCTTCCGGTGCATGTCTCGAGAAAACTCGCTGACCATTGACGTATACCACAAACCCGTCTTCCGATCGGTACGAAAGTTGAAGATCGCGAATCTGATCGGGTGTGTTGACCGAGAATTCCTCGCGGATCCAGATAGACGAATTGACCTGGTGCATTAGATCCGTCACGTCTTGAGAAATCAGGCTGCTGGTAACTGCATCTCGTGTACCGTCCACGTGGAGATTGTCAATTAGAACCGCCGAATCATTCATAGCAGTGTCCTGCTGAGCGACACCGATACCTAGCTTATACGTACCAGCAGTGCCAAAGACGTGTTGGAATGATTGATAGCCCGTTTCGCTTGCAAATTCCAACGATCTAGATGGTTTCAAACTTGAATTAGGATTCGCCAGAACCTGAACCCCTTCGACTCCTTGGATAGTGACAAACGCAAAGTCCAGATTCGTTGAATCATTTGTGAGGAAATTCCAGTCGAACGAAACGCTGCCTCCCGCGCTGACGGTGACTTCTCGTGATATCGCGGATGCCCGAGTCACGGATCCGTTGCCCGTGTTGTCTAACGCAAATCGTTCTAAATCTAAGAACCTTTCGATGGCCAACCGTGTTGAATTAGAATTGGACGTCGATATCAATGCGTGTGACAAACCTTCCGCTGGTGCCACTCCATAATCAGCGTCCACAATGAATGTCGAACCGTTCACTTCCCAGGACGAAAAATCTTTCTGGCCAAATCCAGCATTGACCAGAGTAGGCCGAACGTCAAATCCGATGGCGCCCGTTGCCCTTTTCCAAGCAGAATCATCAAAGTCCAACCGAGTCCATTGGTTGTCTAGCGCCGCGTCTGCACTGCTGGGAACGTGAAAAGCCTTAGTATTTTCCGCTTGCAATAACGGGAATTGATTGACCGCCAGACCATAAGAAACGTCGGATGTCTGTTCCGGAAAATGCGGCCTATATTCTGCTTCGATCGTTTGATCAGGCTGCACCAACGCCAAGTATTCTCCGTCACGGCTAAGCTTGAAATTGGTATGCAGTTCGCCCGCGGTTCGATTTTTATCCGACGCAAAAACGATCTGATGTTCTGCTGGCAGAAGCGTGACATCCGGGAATGTCCACTTGGTCAAATCGTCGGCGTCGTCCGTCAAATGCCAACCCGACAACGAAACAGGCAAATCAGTTGGGTTGTGAATTTCCAACC
The DNA here is from genome assembly GCA_020426955.1 of Planctomycetales bacterium. Lineage (GTDB taxonomy): Bacteria > Planctomycetota > Planctomycetia > Pirellulales > Pirellulaceae > JAGQOZ01. Next base: position 4,575 of record JAGQOZ010000017.1, on the reverse strand, counting down.
AGTCAGACGCGTCTCCGTCCGAATCCAGTAACAGCGTGTCGTTCGCGGCGGATAATTCGGAAATCAATAGCCCCACCGCATCCAAGACGTGTCGAGATTCCAATGGCTCGGCCACCAACGTTCGAAATTTCTTGGACAAATAACCTTGCTTCATGAAACTACGCTACTTTCAATGACCTCTTGGAAGATTACGCCGTTCGCGCCGAATCAGCAAATAAGAAGCTCCGCATATCATACCAAAGTCGACCTAAAAGACGCGCAAAAAAAAGGGCCGCCAGCCGATGTGACTGACGACCCTGTGGTTACTTTGCCCAGCCAGACTAGCTGAAATCGCTCTGCAAATCACCGTCCTGCTTTGCTTTACCATGATGACGATCATCTGCACTTGCAAAAATTTCGTCGATTGCCGCAGCTTGCAGCACGCGTTCGCGAGGCACATCTGAATTGGCAACCAATTGAGGCTGTTCAACCGCTTCGGCCACATTGTCTGCAACGCTGTCAGTGATGGCTATTGCAGCGCTAACTTGATCCAATACTTCGCCCGGAACCGCCGTAGCGCTGAAGCCGCCAATGGTGAAGGCGAAGACCAAGTCGGCGGTATCGAATTCGCCGTCACAGTTCCAGTCACCTTCGGCCCAAGTCGAATTGTTGGCAACACCGTCTTCGTATTCACCTACCGTAAAGACCACAATGAAGTCGGTTGAATTGAAGACGCCATCTAGGTTGGAATCTCCAATCGTGGTGCCCTTGATGTCAACTACCCACATCAGTACGTCATCGGCATTGACGGAACCATTGTTGTCCAAGTCATAGGTGCTGCCATTCGTTCCAGCAGCGACTTCGGCACAAAGTGCGTCTAGGTCCGCAATATCCAGCAGTCCATCCCCATTGAAGTCACCGACAACGGCTTCATCAGAAACGGCCTTGTACAAACGGAAGGTATTGTCCGCACCAAACGGAGCAATGATGTCAGGCAAGTTATTGCCGTCTACGTCGCCAACGGCAATCAGGTCGCCAATTAGGAGAGTGTCCTTCGCAACTTGTACTTTCTCTGTGAAATTACCGTTACCATCATTGGCAAACCATTGAATTGATTCTTCATAGTAGCCTTCGGTAAGAAGATCCATGTCGCCGTCGCCATCCATATCGATCGCGTACAAATTGAAATGCAACGGAAATTCGTCGGTAATGAACGTGGACGTCGCTGCAAAGGTTCCAGCGCCGTCCGTGTTTTCGTACCAACTAACCACGTCATATCCATTATCTTCGAACAACGAAGTGGCAACGTCGATATCACCATCACCGTCGAAGTCGGCCGATATGATTTCGTTAACACCGCTGGACACAGGATTAGAAGGTGTCCATAGGGCTTGAACTTCATCAAACACACCGTTGACATTCTCGAACCACGTCACAACCGGCGAAGAATAGTACATGTAGCTTCCCGCGATCACGTCCTGGTCGCCGTCACCATCGATGTCAGCTGCATCCACACGGATACGATAAAGCGCTTCGAATTCTCCGACATTCAATTCGGTCAAGCTACCCGTGCCGTCATTAACATACCAGGCAACGTTTCCAAAAAAGTATTGTGACGTAAGAACATCTAGATCGCCGTCACCTTCCATATCCGCCAAGACAATTTCCAATGTTCCCGCGCCAGCAGCACCTTCAAAGTGCGGCGTCCAGGTTCCACCAGATCCGTCGTTTTCATACCAGACAATTTGGTCTCGGACAGGTTCCGACGTAATAACATCAATGTCGCCATCGCCGTCCATGTCCCCGGCATCGACGTCGAACCAAATCAACGTGTTTGGTGGTAAGGACGAATTGGCGATAATCGTTTGGGCTCCGTAACTACCGCTGCCATCGTTTTCGTACCAAGCGATTTCCAAATCCCAGGTTGATTGTCCAATGAAGTCTTGGTCGCCGTCACCATCGATATCCGCCATGACAGCTCGAAGAGGACCAACGGCATTCGGTCCAGAAAGCGGTACGTCAGTAAAGGTACCATCACCGTTGTTTGCATGTAGCGTGGCTGCAGCCGCAAACTGAGACGTGGAAAAGACGTCTAAGTCGCCATCTTCGTCGAAGTCGGCTACATCCAGACCGCTGGCTTGTTCCGTGGTATCGCTGAGAATCGATCGGGTAAAATCACCGGTGCCGTCATTGGTGTACAACGCAACAATGCCCGAAGTATCGATGGTCGCCAAGAAGTCGGCGTCACCGTCATCATCAAAGTCCGTGGCTATCACTCGTTCTGGACCGGTAAAATCGGACTCTAATATCGTCACGGTTCCAAACGCTCCGCCAGCATTCTCCACCATGATAATCGTGTTTTCTTCTTGCTGCGGGATGATCAAATCCAGGTCACCGTCACCATCGAAATCGGCATTGTCCATGAACCGAGGTTCCAGGCCCGATGTAATCGATTCGACCAAACTGAAATTGCCTTGGCCGTCCGTATTGTTGAACCAAAAAATCTTGTGCTCTTGTATCGTTTCATCTTCGGATATGTAGGACGAAGCACCTACCAAATCCAAGTCGCCATCGCCATCCATGTCTACAGCATGCACTTCACGAGGGTCTTTGAAATCAGCCGTGATGGTTACCGCTGGACCGAATGTGCCAGCACCGTCGGTGTTTTCGAACTTTGCGATTTGATAGATCGAATCGCCATATAGCACTCTCGAAACGGCCAAAATATCGAAGTCACCATCGCCATCGATATCCGCGACTTCCAACGCGTCTACAAAGCCAAAGGTCTCCGTCTGCTCCAACGCTTGAGCTTCGCTGAAATTACCGCTGCCATCATTTCGATGCCAAGTCAGCGTATCACCGCCAATAGAACCAATGGCAAAATCGGCATCGCCATCTTTGTCAAAATCGGCGACTTCAAGCGAACGGCCGTCACCAACCAAACTGGCAACACTTACAGGACTGGCGAACGTCCCGTCACCGTTGTTAGAAAACATGACGGCACCCGCGCCGCTGAGCGTGATCGCGTCCAAATCGCCGTCTCCGTCGAAATCGGCCACTTCGATTTCTTGTGACCGACTCATGTCACCTTCAAACGCAACGCTCTCTAGATACGTTACTGCCAGCACTCGTCTATCTTCTAGTGATTCAACCGTGTGTCGCGATTGCGAAGCGGTGGACTGTTTCTTCTTGGATTTCATTTGTAGCCGTAACCTCCAGATCTGAATGCTTGATCAACGTAGCCGAGTGCCAGGTGAGTTCACTCGCCATGACCAAACATCGCGTTACAAAAACAATAAACCAGCGGTGTATCCAACCTTGCCGGCAGATTGCCCTTCAAGAAAACGGAAAGTCGCTTCCAAAACGCGGGCACCCATCGCCGCCTCGCAAAGCCATAGACTATTCGCACCTGTTTCGGAGTGTAACCACAACAATTGGTAAACACAAGCAGTTGGCGTGGATTAGAGCATGTGATCTGGATTTGCGTTTTTTGCCGCCGCAGCCGAGTAACTAAGTGTTAACGCGGCAGAAATGCCACTAACTTAATGCAGTTGGTGACAATCCGCTTGACGTTATTCGTGCCGAAGCGCTTCGACCGGGTCCAACATGGCGGCGCGTCTCGCCGGATAAACACCAAAGACAACGCCGGCCAACAGAGAAATACCGAAGGCCAGTACAATCGGCCATACGCTCAACGCCGTCTCGATCTCGGAATAACTGGTGACCACCAACGGAATGGCAATCCCCACGAATATTCCCAGAATTCCGCCTGTTGTGGATAGAACCATCGTTTCCATCAGGAATTGGGTGACTATGTCACTTCGCTTCGCTCCGATGGCTCGCCGAATTCCGATTTCGCGAGTTCGTTCTGTGACGGTTGCCAACATGATGTTCATGATTCCAATCCCGCCTACCAGCAGCGAAATTCCCGCGATCGAACCAAGCACAATGTTCCAAAGACGCTTTTCTCGCTTGGCTTGATTAAGAAGTTCCAAGGGGACCTGAATTTCAAAGTCGGTGCCTAGAGGGTGTCCAACTTTCAACAAGGTCTGCGCCATAGCTGCCGTTGGCGAAACCAGATCTTCGTGCGTCATGCAAAGCGTGATTTCGCTGAGCTGCGTCTTTTCGAACTCCTCACTACCAGCTCGGACAATTCGCTGCATTTCGCCAAACCGACGGCGAGCGGAACTGATGGGAACATAGATGTCATTGTTGAAATCTTGCAAGTCGATCGCCGCCGTGGATGCGTTGCCGGGATCTTGCGTGTCCAAAACGCCAACCACGGTATACGCTCCGTTGCCAATCAACAATGGCTTGCCCAGCGGATCTTGATAGCCGAACAAGCGAGCAGCCGCGCCGGCTCCCAGTACAACAACATTGGCGGTGGTCGAATTGTCTGCGTCTGACAGAAAACGGCCTCGGTCAATTGCCAACTTTTTAACGCGAATATAGTCGGGCGTGGTCCCTAAGATGCGCGCGTTGGGAACGCGATGTCGACCAAATTGAACGTTCTTACGAACCATCGCGATCGGAACCGCCACTTTGATTCCCGGTACGGCAGCCAACAGACGATCGAAATCATCATAGCGCAAACCA
>JAGQOZ010000179.1 GCA_020426955.1 Planctomycetales bacterium | reverse complement strand
ACACACTTTCGCGGCGTCAGTACGGTTGTGCTCAAGCTGCTGCAGATCTTGCCGGCAGATCGGGCTTACTTTGGCGAAAAAGATTTCCAGCAGTTGCAAGTCATCCGCGCTATGGCCAACGATTTTCATTTGCCGACCGAAATCATTGGCTGTCCGATTGTTCGCGATGTAGATGGATTGGCACTGAGTTCTCGGAATCAGTATCTCTCCAGTGACGAACGAAAACGAGCTCTGGCGCTTTCTAGTTGCCTGCAGGAAACGAGGGCACTGTTTGATGCGGGCGAACGATCCGTCGCGGCATTGGAATCACGCATGAAACGAATCTTGGAACCGTCTGTTGATCGGATCGACTATGCGGTGGTGGTGGATGCCGTGACGTTGGATCCCATTCGCGAAGTCCACGCGCCAGCCGTCGCATTGATTGCGGCGTACGTCGGTTCGACTCGCTTGATCGACAATTGCCAGTTGCCTTAGGAGCCACGGATGCGCCAAACGCTATTCTTCATTCCACACGAACTGGCTGGAATTCCCATTTTTGGTTTCGGCTGGCTGCTGGGACTGTGGATCCTTGTCAGCGGATTGCTGGCGTGGCGAACGACGCGCAAGCAGGGCGGGTCGCACGAGCTGGTCGGCATGCTGCCCGTGCTGGCGATTGTCGCGGCCGTGATTGTGTTCTTGATTCCTCGAATTGAAGAACCCATTCTTCCCGGTTGGTTGACGCTGCCACCTTCCACGACTTCGGAAACAGGACTGCCGATTCGAGGTTACGGCGTATTGTTATTAACGGCCGTGGTATCCGGAGTTTTGCTGGCGGTCTATCGAGCTCAACGGATGGGCCTGGAAGCCGATACCATCTTCAGTTTGGCGTTTGCCATGTTCGTGACTGGCATTGTTGGGGCTAGGCTCTTCTTTGTCATTCAATACTGGGACACCATGCAGGGCCAGAACTTGACTGAAACGCTTCGCAACATCTTCAATGTGGTTCAGGGTGGTCTGGTCGTTTACGGTTCGCTGATCGGCGCGATGGTGGGCTTTGCCTATTTCTGTTGGAAACATCAACTGCCGGCACTGGCGTTGGCGGACCTCATAGCGCCTTCCTTGGCGCTGGGGCTGGCGATTGGCCGCGTCGGGTGTCTAATGAATGGTTGCTGTTACGGAGGTCCTTGTAGCTATCCGTGGGCCATCACGTTTCCGCCGCAAAGTCCACCCTATTCAGAACAAGCGGCGGACGGAACGTTCTTGGGAATTGACTTTGCCGAACCTGCCGACGCACAAATGGGTGTGCAAGTTGCTAGCGTAACCGCTGGTAGTGTGGCCGATGCAGCCGGGATCACCGCCAATGCTCGAATCGTGTCTTTAGATGGTTACGAAGTGAATTCGCTGGACAATGTCAAGTCTGTGCTGAGCCGTGCTACGTCCGAAGTTGTCATTACATTGGATTCAGGGCGTAGCATTGTCTTGGCGAATCCAAGGCCAGCACGTTCGCAACCAATCCACCCAACCCAAATCTATAGCGCGCTTAACGCGACGCTGTTGTGTCTGTTTGCGTTGGCGTTGTATCCGTTTCGCCAGCGAGACGGACAAGTGATTGCAGTGTTGCTGACGCTGTACGCGATCACTCGCTTCCTGCTGGAAGTGATTCGTACCGACGAAGGTTCGTTTGGCGGTACAGGCCTCACCATTTCGCAGAATGTCAGTATTTTGATGGCCGTTGGCCTTGCCGTGTTATGGGCGAGCATCTATTTGCGACCGGCGAAATTGGTTTGGCCCAGAAACGCGTGACAAACGTGCGTTCTTGTTTCTGCCGTCTGTTTTGTTTCGTGTCTTGTTTTCCGGACAAGAATCCGTCCAGTAAGTAGCGTTTCAAGTCCAGAAAAAAAGGACAGCGCGTCGGCGAATACGCGCTGTCCTGAATACGCAACCCACGAGGCGGAGATGTGGGTGACGCAGGTCGAAAGTTGTCCTCACAAGACCGTGCGGCAGCTTGTGGTCCCGTGCGGCTGCAAATGTCTCTGTATTTGCTACTCTCGACTTTGACCATGGTACGTCGCGATTATGAAGAGCCAGTGAAGCTGGAATGTGGTTTGGATAAAATCCGAACGAACGCATGCAGATCGTTCGCCCAAAGAAAAACGGCTCGATCAGTTGGAACCGATCGAGCCGTTTCAGGATTTCTGTGTCGAAAGAAGCTTGTTAGCGAGTGAACGAAACTTCAAACGTTTGAATACCCATCACGTCAGTCATCTGTTGCACGTATCGCAAATCCGCATCGCTCAGACGCGTCTTCGGTACGGTGGTGAAATGTCCGTTTTCCTTCAAGATGCGAATATGGGCATCACCAATGCGAACCAACTTGCCTACCGTTTGGTAGCGACCGGTGTTGTCGGTCCACAAACGAACGGGTGCTTCTGCTTCGTTAGACGCGATCGAACTTTCGCTAACGAACTTCGTGTCGGCAATTCGCTTTGGTTCAGAACGAGTGCTTTCGTCTAGGAAGTCTTCGAATCCGCCGTCATCCGCAGGCGTATCGGCGTCCAATGAGTCCAGAAAGCCATCGCCGGCACCCGCGTCGGCAGCGTCATCTCCGCCAATGAAATCATCAAAGCCACTGTCATCCGCAGCCGCATCGCCACCCAGGCCGTCATCGGCCGAAGTGTCGTCCAAGCCAAAACCGCCGTCATCAGCCGGAGCGGCATCGTCCAAGCCAAAACCGCCGTCATCAGCCGGAGCGGGTGTTTCGTCAAAGCCACCCAACACGTCATCTCCGGCAGCGTCGCCAGAATTCAAATCAAAGCCACCGTCATCCGCAGCTGCATCGCCACCCAGACCGTCATCGGCCGAAGTGTCGTCCAAGCCAAAACCGCCGTCGTCGGCCGCGGCGTCCGAGGTCGTGTCTTCGCCAAAGCCCAAATCGTCCATTGGGTCATCCGCTGGTGTCGAATCCAATTCGGCAGAAGTGTCGGCAGCGTCGTCTTCCGTCGTTGGTACGTCCATCGGGTCCGCCGGAGTTGGCTCGACGGCCGACGTAGCGCCACCGTCAATCACTTCGCTGCCAATGACAGAGCCTTCGACAACTGAACCTTCAACAACGCCGTGGTCAACAATAGTGCCTTCCACTGGATACGATTCGCCGACGTATTCGTTCGAAATTACTTCGCCAACTACTTCACCACCACAGCAGCTGTCCACCACGGGCGAAGCATAGGTATCCACGACCGGTGCCGAATAGACGTCCCACACAGGTGCGGCGTAGGAATCTGCATAAGTTACTTCCGAACCGCAGCAGCTGTCCGCAACAGCTGGTTGCGACACCACTGGAGCCGGTCCACAAGCGGGCGGACAGTAAGGCGCGGGAGCGCAGGAAACCGTCGGAACATAACACGCAGCTCGCCAACGTTGCAACAATCGGCAAGCACTAGCCGAATTGACCGACAAAAGAACCACCAACACCGATACCAGAGCAACGCGTGTTGCTCGACCAATTCTGAACTTGCCCATGTGAGGAACACCTCGTGAAATTCAAAAAAAACAAATTGTGATTACATCACCACCGCCGCCATGACGGAGCCATGTCCTTCCGAGAATTCTTGCTTACGGATTGCCAGGTCATCCGTTCACTCGGTTCGCGAATTCCGGAAATCGCTGTTTCCATCTAAAACCGAGCCATTGCAACCCGTATATTGCGCAAATATCCTACTTTTACAACTGCCGGGTCGCAATGGTGCGGCCGTACAAGTCCCTTAACGTTACAGTAAGACCGCAGCATCCGGTTTCCGCCGCTGGAAATCGGGGTAACCGGAATTATTGGACGCAACGGCGGTTCGGAAAAGGGTTTTTGTATGAGGACCACATCTTGGAGGTTCGAAAGTGAACCGGTTTATTCCAAGTAGGTGTAGCCTCGCAAACCCGCTTCGTAGAATTCCAAAATCTGACCGGCTTGTTCGTGCGAAATCAGATTGCGACGCACACCATCTTCGACCGTGCGTTGCAATTTCGAGAGCAGGTCTTCACTGCTGAATTGCACGTAATGCAGAACTTCGCTGACCGTATCACCTTTGATAATGGTCTCGACAATCACTTCATTCGAATCAGAAAGACCTACGTGGACGGCGTTGGTGTCCCCAAACAAATTGTGTAAGTCTCCTAAGATTTCTTGATAGGCGCCGATCAAGAATGCGCCCAAGTAATAGGGTTGTTCGTTCAGGCCGTGCAGGGCCAGCGTTTTGGCGACGTCGCGGCGGTCAATAAATTGGTCAATCTTGCCGTCCGAATCACACGTAATGTCTCCCAAAACGGCCTTGCGATCTGGCTTTTCGCAAAGTCGATGGATCGGCATGACGGGAAACAACTGTTTAATTGCCCAACTGTCCGGTAACGACTGAAACAAGGAAAAATTGCAGAAATAAGTTTCCGCTAACAAACTATCCAAGCCCTGAAGTTCTTCGGGCAAGTATTCCAATTCGTGACTTAAGCGACGCACTTGATGACAGATGGCCCAAAAAAGAGTTTCGGCCATACTGCGTTGATCCAAAGGCAAGTACCCCGTCGCGAACGCATTGATGGCCATATCCAGTGACTGTTGCGCGTCGTGAAAGCTTTCCAGCAGATTGCGCTGCGTCAGCGAAGCCAACGTATTGCGAAGATCAATCAACGGTTGTTCAACGTCGTTGGGCAACTCTTGCGGAGGAACTTCGCTGACGGGATTGGCTTTTCCCAAGACGTCAAAAATCAGCACGCTGTGGTACGCCGCGATCGCTCGACCACTTTCGGAAATAATATTCGGATGTTTCACTCCGGCATCATTACAAACGGTGAACAAGTGATGCACCACGTCATTGGCGTATTCCTGCAGCGTATAGTTCATGCTGGATTCAAAGTTGGTTTGCGAACCGTCGTAGTCCACGCCTAGACCGCCGCCGACATCCAGGTATTCCAAACCAGCGCCGCGGCCCACCAAGTCAGAATAAATGCGAGCCGATTCGATTAACGCACCTTTGACGTGACGAATATTCGTGATCTGACTACCCAAGTGAAAATGGAGCAGCTTGAAACAGTCCTGCATGCCTAGCTCGGTCAGCCGATCTAAGCCTCGCAGTACCTCGGAAACGGTCAGCCCGAACTTAGATCGATAGCCGCCAGAAGATTGCCACCGCCCGGCGCCTCGCGCCGCCAGTTTCACTCGCATCCCTAACTGTGGTCGGACGCCGACTTTTTCCGCATATTTCAGGATAAGGTCCAATTCGTGAGCTCGTTCAATCACCGGGATCACTTTGCGGCCCAGTTTCTGGCCCATCATCGCCATTTCAATGAATTCTGCGTCTTTGAAGCCATTGCAGACAATGGGCGTTTCTTCGTCCGCCAAAGCAATCACGGCCATCAGTTCTGGCTTGCTACCCGCTTCCAATCCGAACCCCAGCGGTTTACCGTGTTGCAGGATCTGTTCGACCACATGGCGCTGCTGATTGACTTTGATTGGGTAGACGCAGCAGTAAGAACCGGAATATTCGTGATCGGCAATGGCCGTCGAAAACGCGGCATGGATTTCCTGCAATCGGTCTCGGATCATGTCGTCAAACCGAATCAGAATTGGCAAATCGATGCCTCGAAGTTTGAGTCGATCTACCAGTTCCTTAATGTCGATGGCCCGCTGAGCATCTCGTTGAGGATGAACCAGCAGGTTCCCTTCCTTGGACACGGAAAAATAGCCGTGGCCCCAGCGAGCGACTTCGTATAGTTCTGCGGAATCGGTGGCGGACCAGGGACTAACGGCGTCCTTAATCATGTAGGTTCAACTCCAGGGCAAGCCGGTTGAGAAATGAAATTTGAAAGCAACGAGTCTTCGTGATGATGCAGCAATACGAATGGACCCCCAACTCTTTGGCAACGGCCATGTTTGCCGCTCGGTTTGCGGTACAGGAACACGACACGATTGACCCAAGCCTTTCGCAAGCCATCCTGCCCTGGGGAGCCAAACTTTCAAAACAAATAACAAATGCTCAGGCATGGGATGATACCGTTGCCCTGGCCATTCTTACAACCGATCCTGCGTGGTTGAGCGAACAAATAGTCAAACAGAATCCTCCCAACATTTTATCCGCTGATTCGAACATACCAGACCTGATCCGCCAGCTACACAACGTCGCTTTGCAACACTTTCCGCGATTCGAAAATGACATTCTGATTCGAATCCAACCCATGAAGCTCCAATGGGAAGCCGTCGGGCCCGGTTTAATCAAATCCGCTTGCCGATCACTGAATCTATTGGTGCCCAGCCAAATAAAAATTGCCTTGATTTGGCCTCTGCAGGGTGGTTCCGTGACGCCTGTCATTGGCCAAGATCAATTAGCCTTAGAAGCCGTTCTGACCAATTCGCACCCAGCAATCCCGGAAGTCCTGCGGTTGGGCTGGGGCGTGCTGCAGCTTGGAATGCCAGCGTTTGCGTGGAATGAACACAGGATCTTGGCACAAACCGTGTGTGCCATGGCGATCCTGCAAGCGGCCGAGGATCTGGATCTGGTTTGCTTCGAACCGGAAACTTTGGCCGCCGCCGCAACCACGTGGCGATTGCCTTGGATTTCGACTCGCGAACAAGATTTGCTCGACTGGTGGCGTGCGAACCAACACAAAAGTCAAATCGATATCCGTTCGCTGGCAGACGCCGATACTTCGCCGACGCTGCTGAAGATCGAATCCTTCCTACAGGACGTTCGTTAACTATCCGCAAGTGGCATCTCTTGTCGGCCCGATGGCAGACCTTTAGACTTACGAGTTTGCAATGAACTGACTGCCCAGTATAAGGGGATTTCTGTGCCAGGTACCTGTGTTGTTGGACTTCAGTGGGGTGACGAAGCAAAAGGGAAGTTGGTGGATCTGCTGACCGCCAACTTTGACACCGTGGTGCGTTATCAAGGCGGTGCCAACGCGGGGCATACCGTGGTGGTGGGTGACAACACCTACAAACTGCATCACATCCCCAGCGGCATTCTTAATCCCAACGTGTTGAATGTGATTACGCCGGGCGTGGTGCTGAACCCACCAACCATCTTGAAAGAGATTGATTCGCTGGCTCAGCAAGGCATTGAAGTCAAGAATTTCAAGATCAGTGATCGAGCTCACGTGGTGATGCCGTGGCACATTGAAGAAGACCGCATCTTGAATCAAGCGTTTGTTAGCGGCAGCGAAAACATCGGCACCACGCTACGAGGTATCGGGCCTTGTTACCGAGACAAAGTAGGCCGAACCATGGCGCTGCGATTTGGCGATCTATTTCGACCTGACTTCAAAGACAAAATTCAGCGAATTGCGACCGCCAAAGAGCAGATCTTAAGCAGTCTGAACGGCCAGCCGTTTTCGCTTTCAGTGGACGAAATCTACAGCGAATTCGCCGGCTATGCGAACCGTCTGAAACCCTTTGTAGATGACACCACCGCGATTTTGCTGAACCAAGTGGACCAGGACAAACGTATTTTATTCGAAGGAGCTCAAGGCGCGCTGTTGGACATTGACCATGGCACGTTTCCGTTTGTGACCAGCAGCAACAGTTCCGGCGTGGGCGTGTCGGCTGGTTCGGGCGTGCCGGCTCGGTTCATCAACCGCATCATTGGCGTCATCAAAGCCTATGCCACTCGAGTTGGCGGAGGGCCATTTCCGACCGAACAAGAAAATGAAATCGGCCAACACATTCGCGATCTGGGTAATGAATACGGTACCACCACCGGTCGCCCCAGGCGCTGCGGTTGGTTTGACGCCGTGGCCGCTCGTTATACGGCTCGCCTCAGCGGTGTCGACATGTTGTCACTGATGATGCTGGATGTATTGAGCGAACTGCCGGCGATACAAGTCTGTGTGGCGTACGAAATTGATGGCAAACGCGTTACCGATTTTCCCAGCCATGTCGACGATTTACGGAACGCCAAACCGATTTACGAAGAACTGCCCGGCTGGCAACAAGACGTGACTCAGGTTGATCGCTATGAAGATTTGCCAGAAAACGCTCAGAAATACGTCCAACGCATCGGTCAGATTGTAGGACGACCTGTGGGTATTGTTTCGGTAGGCCCGGACCGCAAACAGACTATGTTCCTGGAACCGTTTCATGCCAGTTGTTAACCGACTTCGCTGTCGAGAGCGGTGGTTTCTTGCGACGCCCCACGATTCGACGACAAGGACATTCGTTTGATGAACCACACCACTGCGGCAACCGGAGCTTCGCTTGAAGCAAAGAATTCAAACCGGAACCCTCGGCATATTGCCTGCATCATGGACGGCAATGGACGTTGGGCACAGAACCAAGGGTTGCCTCGGATTGAAGGCCATCGCCGCGGCGTGACCAGTGTTCGCAAGACTGTAGAAGAATGTGCTCGTTTGGGCATCGAACAACTGACACTCTATTGTCTGTCTAGCGAAAACTGGAAACGCCCCCAACTGGAACTCGATTTCCTCATGCATCTGCTGGAACAGTACATGATTGAGGAACGAGCGCTCATCATGGAGCAAAATATTCGGTTGCAAGTGATTGGTCGTCGCGACGGTATTCCGGAACATGTCCAAACGGAAATGAACAAGACCATTGAATTGAGTGGCGACAACACGGGTACCACGCTTTGTTTGGCGGTGAACTATGGTGGACGAGGCGAATTAGTGGACGCTTTGCGGCAGATTGCGGTGGACGCTAAGGATGGCAAATTGGCTCCGGACGAGATTACCGAACAAACGATTTCGTCTTATCTGTATACTGCCGGCATGCCTGATCCCGATCTGCTGATTCGAACGGCGGGCGAAATGCGAATTAGTAATTTTCTATTGTGGCAAATCAGCTATGCCGAAATTTGGGTAACGGAAAAACACTGGCCCGAATTTCGCGAAGCAGATCTGCACCAAGCCATTTCCGACTATGCAAATCGAGATCGCCGTTTCGGCGGTTTGAATCAATAAGGAGATGCGGCAGTGCTTCGTTGGCGATTGATTGCAGCTGCCTGCATTATTTTTCCTCTGCTGTTCATCATTTGGCTGGATGACCAACATAACTTTGGCCGACCCGGCATCTACTTGATTCCAGTAGCCATTGTGGTCAGCCAAATGGCGTGCGCGGAATTGTGTGAACTGTTCAAAGCCAAATCGATTCCGTTGCGGTGCAAGACCTTTCACTTGGCAACGTTGATGCCGCCACTGTTTGCCGCCGTGCCCTGCATCTGGAATGCACAATTCGCGTCCACTCCGCTTGTCAATCTAGGTTGGCTGGCCGCTGGCGTGACCGTGGGATTCGGTTTGATTGCCGTGATTGAAATCATTCGCTATCACGAACCGGGCGAAAATCTAATTCGCTTGGCCAGCGGTACGTTTGTGGTGTGTTACGCCGGCTTGCTGATGGGCTTCTTTGTCGAATTGCGTTTGCTGGCTCCTGGACGCAAGGGCTTGGCAGCGGTGATTGGCACCATCTTGATTGTGAAACTTTCTGATGCCGGCGCGTACTTTGTAGGACGAGCGTTCGGCAAGAACAAATTGTTTCCCGTGCTCAGCCCCGGCAAGACTTGGGAAGGTGTTTTGGGCGGCTTAGGTGTGGCGATCGCCGGTTCGGCCTTTTTCTTCTTTTTGTTGCTGCCCATGTTGGGCGTCCAACGAAATGTAAACTACCAATCTTGGGTTTGGATTACCTATGCAATGTCGCTGACCGTGGTAGGAATCTTTGGCGACCTGTTTGAATCATTGTTGAAACGCGATGCCAAGATCAAAGACTCCAGCCATTGGATGCCCGGCTTGGGCGGCGTGCTGGATGTGATTGATTCTATGGTGGCGGTTGCTCCGCTAAGCTTTGCCTGGTGGGCCAGCGGATGGATCTGATTCGCGCAGCCAGTGAACCAATTCCTCCGCCAATGTGTCGGTAGTGGACAAGGCGACGAGTCCTTTTCCCTTGGCCAATGTGTCGGCAGTGGACAAGGCAACGAGTCCTTTTCCCTTGGTCGTAGTGTCGGTAGTGGACAAGGCAACGAGTCCTTGCCATTAGCAACGTGCCTCGCACGCGAATTGCGTTGCTCCTTCCATCGGACTCGGCAACCAGTCACGTTTCGCTTCGTTGATTCACTTTTCTAACAGCAGGATTCCCCGTCGCATTGTAGTGTTTACAATAGAACGTTGGCGGAATCATAAACATGAGGCCTATCCAGAGGACAAGGAGCAACGTGGGAGAAATCGAACGAAGTCAAAGTATCGTTAGCGAAACGGCAATCTTGGTAGGTGTTATCCTGCCAGAAAACGCCGATCGTTTTGATGATCTGGACGAACTGGAACGTTTGGTGGATGCAGCCGGT
>JAGQOZ010000178.1 GCA_020426955.1 Planctomycetales bacterium | reverse complement strand
CTTGACAACAACAATTTTTGTTGGATTCTAGTTCATGGTATATTCACGTGCACCGATGTCCGGGTCACCATAATGGGACACGCCCCAGTAGTCGGTGTTCACATTGGGCAGTTCGACAACACCGTCCGTCGTATCGAATGGACGATTGGAGACAAACGGATTGGGAAGTTCTGCCGTTTCAGCTGCCTTTTCAATGCAGGGCGAATTTGCTTGCAATCCATAAAATGGATCTTGAGAATTGAAGCTAGGATCGAGGAAAATATTGGTTGCATCCTGAGCGTAATGTCATCACCTCATCACCGGGGACACAGGCGTTTTGTGGGTGGTCACGGTATTTCTAAAAGTGGCATTTTAGTTGAAAGGGCGGGCTGGGTCGAGCGAATGGGGAGTCATTTCGTTGCTGATAGTAAGTCCCTGTGATGACTGAATTCGCGGTTTGAGTGTTCCAGTGTGAAATTCGCGAATGATGCGGGAAACATGAAACCAAGTTTGCACTCGACGCTTTGCGACGGTCCCGCAGTTTCGTCCGCCAAGACCGAAAAGAGAATAAACCGCCGAGAATCGCAGAGCAGGAAACTTGTGGTAGCCTTGTCCTCTGCGCTACTCGGCGCCTCTGCGTCTATTTTAGTGCTACGCCACGAACCGCCGGCGATGCACCAGCCAACCGACCAGAAATCCAAACGAGACTGCCGCGCCAGATTCGTTTGGTTCGGGCACGCTATGAACTGCTTTGCGAGGCCCCAGTTCGTAACCTCCATCCTAAAACGCTGAGACCAAGTCCGCACTATCGAAATCGCCGTTGGCGTAGATGCTCTGATTGTAGCCGATAAATCGAATCGGGTTTTGTGCAGTCCCATCTTCGGTTGGCATAAACGATTTTACGGCGCTGGCCGGCGCTGGCCTTGCCTCACTGACGTTTCGGGCTATCAAAAAATCGACCGAGAAGCTTCCAGCCGTACAGAGGTGAATTCGAACCGCGATCGCTGAATTGCTGCAGTTCTGTTTGCGTTTGTATTTTTCTTGAGTTTGGGGGTGGTTTCGTTTAAACTGCCGGGAAATCGACGTTTTATTCCGTGATCCGCTAATTGCAATCGTTGAATGAACGGGTGTGCAATCGGCGGTCGCGTCGGAATCTGAATGGGCCGATTTTCGCAATCATTTGGACGCTCGGTGGCGACCAGGAGGAAACAGACGATGCCAGTCGAATCTCGAACGCGTAGGAATTCACTTCGTAGAAAATCACTTCACTGTAATTCGCTGCGGCACGATTTTGTCGAGCAACTCGAATCTCGCATTTGCCTTGCGTCCGACTGTTCGCTCGAAACGAGCGCTTCCACCGAGGCGGCTGCGGCCGTACATGCGGTGAACTGTTTTGCGGTGGATCTATACGAACACATGCAAAACGAATCTGGCAATATTGTGCTTTCGCCGATGAGTATTGCGACGACTTTGGCAATGGCTTACGCCGGTGCAGCCGGGGATACGGCCGAGGAAATTGCGGACGTGCTTCATCTGGATCCCGATTCTAACACGTCGGCGTCGTTCCACGCCTTGCTGGAGACGTTGGCTAGCGACCCGGTGGCCAGTAAGTCGTATTTGTTAGAGGTAGCCAACGCCATGTGGCCCAGTACGATGCTTCCGCTGGTGGACAGTTTTGTTACAACCATTCAGGACGAATACCTGGGCGAAGTTCAGAACCTGGACTATTCGGATACTGGGGCCGCAGAGGAAACGATCAACGCGTGGGTCGAAGAAAAAACGCACGGCACCATTAAAGAGTTGGTGAAAGAGCTTTCGCCCGCCACGGTGATGGTGTTGACCAACAGCATCTATTTTGACGCTGCCTGGCAGTTCCCTTTTGATCCGAGGTGGACGGAAGACGGCAATTTTACTCGCGCCGATGGAAGTGCTGTCACGGTGCCAATGATGAACGCGACCGATGGGGAGATTTTTGACGCCGATACAGGGGCCAGAGAGCCGATAACGTTGCCTTATACCGAACTCAGCGACTTCCAGGTGCTGGAAATGCCGTTTCTTGACGGCGACGCCTCGATGGTCTTCTTGATGCCTATCAGCTCGGAAACTCCTAACCAATTGACACATCAGTTCCTGGCCCAGGTGGATCAATGGCTTGCTGGCCAGCGTGAACCAATTCAAGTCGACGTCACCTTGCCTCGGTTCAATACCACTGTGTCGACACAGTTGGAACGATTGCTGAGTGAAATGGGGATGCCGTCCGCGTTTGGCGACGCTGATTTTTCAAATATGACACCGGCGGCGGTTTGGATTGATAAAGTGCGTCACAAGGCATTTCTGGAAGTAAATGAACAGGGAACAGTTGCCGGGGCAGCTACCGTAGTCAACTTTCTTCTTTGTTTTGCTGCCGGTACTCCCGTCATGACTCCGGATGGCGAAAAGTCGATCGAACAGCTTAAGGTTGGCGACTTGGTACTTTCTCGGCACGAAGGCAACGTGGAAGGTGACATTCGCCCGAAACAGATCGAAGAGGTATTTCAGGGCCACGCCGAGATATTGAATCTACATGTGGCAGGAAATGTTTTGCGAGTAACCAAGCCACATCGATTCTTTGTACAAGGGAAAGGCTGGGTTGCGGCCGAAGAGATTCGAGTTGGCGATCGGCTAGCGACGGATGGCGGATTTGAAAAGGTTGACGAGATTACTGAGTCGGACGAGGTGGCGCCGGTTTTCAATTTCCGAGTTGCTGACTACCATACCTATTTTGTTGGTCGCAAGGAGTGGGGTTTTTCAGTCTGGACACACAACACCTACGACGGACCTAGCTTCATTGCAACGCGTCCATTCCATTTTCTGATTCGCGATAACACCACTTCGACTCTGTTGTTTATGGGACGAATTGACGACCCTTCGCAGTTAAACAACGACGTCTCGCCTCGAATCGCAAGCATTCCCGGCGACAGCAATCACGACGGCAGTTTCAACTCGTCAGACTTGGTCTACGTATTTGCTGCTGGCAAGTATGAAGACGCAATTGACCAGAACGCGTCATTCGAAGAAGGAGACTGGAACGGCGACGGCGACTTCAATTCTTCCGACCTTGTGTTCGCTTTCCAGTCGGGCACCTACGTTGCAACCGCCAGGCCTCTACTGCTTAATGCCACTTCAATGACTCCGGAAGTTTCGGCCGCGATCGATTGGCTGTTCGCTCAAGACCGCAAAGTCGGTGACGGCGACTTTGATCAGAACATGGATGCCATCGACGAAAGCATCGACGCTTTGCGAGCTTTTGTTGTCTAAAAATTCAGATTCGAGTCCCCATGCCGCGCGTGGATTCGGTTTTCTGGAGCTTGGCGGCAACCGCGAAAGCTGCATACGAGTCAGCTGACCTTAATGCGGCCGCCGACGATGACGTGTTTGGTGCGACCGAGAAGTTTCCAGCCGTGCAGGGGTGAATTCGAACTACGCGAAGCGAATTGCTTGGTGTCGACGGTCCACTGTTCGGACGGATCAAAGATGGTCAGATCCGCCAGCGAACCGGGCCGCAACGTGCCTCGATCTGGCAGCCCCAAGATTTTGGCTGGGTTGGAACTAAGCAGCTCGATCGCGCGAGCCCACGACACATGGCCGGGTCGCACTAGGTGACTACCCACAATGCCCAGCACCGTTTCCAAGCCTACCATGCCGTACGGAGCGGTATCCAGCACGTCCATTTTCTTTTCGGCTGCTCGAGGAGCGTGGTTGCTGATGATCGCGTCGATGGTGCCGTCTGCCACGCCGGCGATGCAAGAATCAATATGGTCTTGCGAACGCAGCGGCGGATTGATTTTCCAGTTGGTGTCGAACGACCTTAAGGTCGAATCGTCCACGGTCAAGTTGATCGCCGCAATGCTGGCCGAAACCGGTACATTTCGCTGTTTGGAACGCCGAATTAAATCGACTGTGTCCTTGCACGATATGCCCAGTAAGTGAACGGGGCAATGAGTGGCTTCGGCCAAGCGGACATCGCGTCCGGCCATGACGTCTTCCGCTTCGGCGGGCATTCCGGAGAGTCCCAAAATGGTTGACGTGACGCCTTCGTGCATGACGCCGTCCCGGTTCAATTCGGGTACTTCCGGGCGATTCAAAATGGGACGCCGAAACATCTGGCAGTATTCGAGCGCTCGGCGCATTAAGTCTGCATTGAAAATGGGCGACGTGGCGTCGGTAAACCCGATGGCGCCGGCGGCTGAAAGTGAACCTAATTCGGCCAGCTCTTTTCCTTCTCGCCCTTTACTGACACACGCCAACACTTCCACTCGGCATAAATCGACCAACCGACTTTGATTCAAAATGAATTCTACGCCGGCCTGTGTGTCGATAGGCGGGTCGGTATTGGGGACGCAAGCGATGGTGGTAAAGCCGCCTCGTATAGCCGCTTTGGCGCCGGTGGCAATGGTTTCATCATCTTCAAAACCGGGTTCGCGAAGTTGCGTGCACAGATCAATCAGGCCGGGACTGACAATCAAACCGGCCACGTCCAGCACGCAATCATCAGCTTGGGGCGTCGCGTCCAATTCAACAATGCGGTCACCTTGGATGGCGATACTGGTGATGCGATCCGTTCCGCCAATCGGATCGATGACATGTCCGCCCGTCACAACAAAACGACTCATGCTGCCACTCCTGTCGCTCGTTTCTTGGCTTCGCTCAACAGCCACATGACGGCCATGCGTACGGCCAAGCCATTGGTAACTTGATGCAGAATGACGCTATGCGGACCATCGGCCACGTCGGTGGTCACTTCGACACCTCGGTTGATTGGACCTGGCGCCATGATCAAGATGTCGTTTTTCGCTCGAGCCATCCGTTCTTTGTTCATGGCGTACAGCAACGCGTATTCTCGAACCGAAGGGAACGGACGAGTGTACTGGCGTTCGAACTGAATGCGAAGCAGATTCAACACGTCACATCTGGGAATGATCGAATCCAAGTTGTGCGCCACCTCGACGCCTAGCGATTCCCAGTCTCGCGAAACCAGCGTTGCTGGTCCGCAGACAATGACATGCGCGCCCAATTTCTTGAGGCCCCAGATATTGGAACGAGCGGTTCGGCTGTGCGTGATATCGCCGACCAGAGCGACGGTCTTGCCGGCAATTTCTCCGCGATGTTGCCGAATGGTCAAAATGTCCAATAGGCCTTGCGTAGGATGTTCGTGTGGCCCATCGCCGCCGTTGATGACGCTGCAGTTTAATCGTGTGGACAAGATGTGTGGCGTGCCGGGCGTTTTATGTCGAACCACCACGGCGTCCACGTTCATGGCTTCAATGGTCTTGGCGGTGTCAATGAACGATTCGCCTTTGGATAGGCTGCTGCTGGATGCGGTGAATTCGATGACGTCGGCACCCAGTCGTTTGGCGGCTAGGGAAAAGCTGGTTCTGGTTCGAGTGGAATTTTCGAAGAACAGATTAGCCGAAGTGAATGATTTGAGCAGCGAAAGTCGATTCCGACAGTTGTCGGTTAGGGTTCGCATTAATTCCGCCGTGTCTAGCAGAATGCGAATTTCACGTTCGGTCAAACTTTCTAGATCCAATAGGTGTTGCCGAGTCCACTCGGATGGGAAGTCGATACGAGCATGTTCTTGGGTCACTTCGTTTACACCTTCCGTTGAATCTAACGGTACGCCCTGCTGTACTTCGAAGAAATCAGTCCAAATTTCGCCAGATTCTAACAGTCGTGCCACAGTTTACAAGTCGGCGATGAACGTGGGGCAATTCTAAGAAATGATGATTTGGGGAAGCCAGTTTTCAGGCTGGTGACTATGATGCAAGTATGAAATCTCACGACACGCAACCTTGTATTGCTTTGTATCAATCTACGCTGATGCTGGCTGAACTGCTGGTAGAGCATGGCTTTGTCTTTACGGATTTGGCTTGGGAATCTGCCAATCGAACGGAAATTGATTTGGTGATTTGTGACCAAGTTAATCTGCCGGCGGTGCGGCAATGGGCTGGTGAATTTCGAATGTCGCTGCCTGTTTTGGTCATGGGTGGTGACGAAGCCGATTCGAAATATTTTGCGTTAGATCCCCATGTGTCGGAAGCCGAACTGTTGCGAACTGTTCATCTGATGCTTCGAATCGGCCGATTGGAACGGCAGTTGTTGCTACATCAAGGCGAAGTTCGTTCGATGCGAAATCTGGCATTGACCGATCCACTGACCGGCTTGTGGAATCGTCGAGCGTGGGATGAAGAGTTGCAGGTTCGCTTGCAACAGCCTAATTCATTGTGCGTGGCGCTTATGGACTTGGATTTCTTTAAAGCGGTCAATGATGGACAAGGCCATTTGGCGGGAGATCAAGTCTTACGCGAAGCAGCCGAATCAATGCGACAATCACTACGCAGCGGTGACTTTTTGGCTCGTTTGGGAGGCGACGAATTTGGCCTGCTCGTCAGTAACTTAAACGCAGATGACGCGCAAGGGATTGTCGACCGCTTGCGAAAAAAGGCCTCGCATTTTCTGGCGGACAGTTCGTGGGCTGATATTACCTTGAGCGCCGGTTTTGTGTATTACGCCGAACCGGTGACCTGTTTGGCCGACGCACTGTATCAAGAAGCTTCGCTATCGTTGCTGCAAGCCAAGCGGCGTTCGCGAAACTGCACCGTGGGCACCATTGGTTCCGCGTAAGCGGAAAGCGGTTTCACCACTAGAGGTGTCTTCGCTTTGCTCTCACGCATGTCCATCAGCCGATGCATTCGTTGGGAAGTTGTGCGTTTGCGTTTTTTGGGCTGGACTTCTTGGCCCGACGCGTGTTGCGCAATTGCGTTTTCCGGCTAGGACGAGTGTCCCTCACTGACGTTTCGGGCTAGACGAATTGCGCAATGAATGAATTGCATTCTGAAAATGCGATTCGAACCGCAAAACTTTGCCTCAAGCGGATTGTCGCGATAACCGATACCTCTATCATCGCCGGGAAAGTTCATCCTTGCTCCGGCAATAGTATTGGGGGGAGTTGCGGCAGACGGTTTTCGTGCGCCGCAACTTTTTTTCATTTTGCTATCGGTTTGGCGAAAGGAAGCCCCATGCTATCAATCCACACAGCGCGTTGTTTATTTCTATTTCTTGCCGCGCTGGGAATGTCTGGCTGTGCCGCGATAGGGACGCCTCAAGCGGAGCTACCCGAAGTGAATCCTCAGGGCGTTTGCCAAGTGCAAATCAAGGCTGCGGGGCGCAAAGCCAGGTCGGAAGCAGTTACGCTGACGCCAGGTATGCGAGTCCAGGATGTTGTGGAGCAAACCGGTGCAGTGAACAAGTTCCGCCGCATGGAAATTGCCATTGAACGCCAAACGGGTCGCATGCCGGGCGAAAAGATTCGTTTAGTAGCCAATTACGATCGCAAAGAAGATACGGTCACTTGGAACACGGACTACGCCATTCTTCCCGGCGACATCGTGTATATCACCGAAGACAATTCGACCATGTTGGACGATGTGTTGGGCAAAGTGGTACCGCCGATCTTTAACGAATAGCGTTTCCAGGCCCGAACAATGCTGGATCTAAACTCTAAACGGTGGGCGGAGTTTGCCTCCACCGTTAACCTCAAAATGGCAAGTTTCCTTAGGTTCCTCGATACGAATCCAACTGAGAATTTGATTCGAGAGCGGTTTGACGACTTCATTTCGATCTACGACGATCTGACACATCAGCAGACGACATGGATTGATGCGACGGCGTCGATGCCACACTTGCTGATGATCGCTTCGCGGCTTCCTCTGGAAATTCGCTGCGAGTTTTGGCGATACTGTGGATACCTGCACCGCGACGGGGCATGGCAATCACCTGATCACGAATTGAACGCCGCATACTCGGATTCAGTGAAGTCAGCAAAAATGGAAATGCTGTCGTGCGCAAATGAGTGCCCGCTGACACCAGATAGCGAGTTTAGTGTTGCATTCGCGCTTTCTGCGATGTCAGATAACGACTTTGCCACTGAATTTGTAGATTACGACACCATTTTCGAATTCGAATGCGCTCACTGTCACACGCAATTTGAGGGCGAGCAAGCAGATATGAAAATCGTCTTTGGCAAGAAGTTGTCGTCAGTTGCCACGCCGAAAGAGATGCCCTACTTCATTGTTCCGCCAGCCGACGTCACGAACTTTGAGTTGCGTGTTGGACAGGAAAACCTTGCGTGGTTATGTCAGCTTATCGAGTCAACTCGGTTGCCATACGTTAAACGCTGGCTTTCCGGCCGCTTAGGAGATTTTCAGTGTCCGAATTGTGGCAACCAGAGTTGGGCGGTGCCGATCTGAATAAGCTGCCCACGATATCGCGTCACGGAGTGGACGACGTCTCGAGTCTCTAAAGCGGAATGGATTCGAAACCTCATCCACTTGCCGTAGCTAGACAAGCTCGGTCCAGCACTCGTTTATTCTAATCCGCAACTCGCCAACGAACATTCAGCAGCCAAATCATGACCACGAACATGAAAATGTTCAGCGCCAGCGTGAAACCCACGTAGCTGCCAAATAAGTTCCAGTTATTCGGAAAGTAATAGTTAAAGCCCGAATTGTATTCCGATATGCGATTGGCATCTTCGGGCGAAAAGGGAACACTGAAACTAGCCGCAAACGGGCTGCTGGTTCCCAGCCAGTGAACCGACCTAACCAAAGCCGATTCTGACGTTTCGACTGCCGAATTAGTCGCCACGGTCGCTCGTTGATCACCCGTCATAAACGTCTTGACGAAGATCGTGGTGGCCAATGGCACGCAAAACAGCAGAATGATCAGCGAATACGATGTCATTAAACTGGTCGACGTTTTTTGGAAAATGACGGAAAAGAACAACGCCAAGATGGCTGTGGTCACGCAAGTCAACATAATGACAGTCAGGTAGGCGCCGACGCCGACAATGTTTCGCCAGTAGTCCGGGACCAACACACACGCCAAGAACAATGGCCACACCAAGAACATGGTCAAGACACTGGAAATGCGTAGGCCGGCAATCAGCTTGCCCCAGAGGATTTGCCACGGAGTGATGGTGGTGGTCAGCAAGAGGTCCAGCGTCTGACGTTCGCGTTCGCTGGTCATACTGCCAGCGGAAAAGACCGGACCAACCAACATATTGAAGATCACGACATAGCCAATGTACCACGCTGCCCATTGAGGACGCATGAATAGGCACACCGCCATAATCGGGATGGCCAACAGCATGCTGATTTGAATCACCAACCGCAACATCAACGTGCCTTGACTGAAGATTTCACTGTGGATTTCTTTGTCATAGACCGGGTTGGCATGGTCCTCCATTAAGTCGTCACGTTTGGGCGGCGCAAACAAGCGGTCTGGAAACTGGTCTCGTTGAATCACCAAGCCCACTACTTCTTGAGCCTCTTGGTCTAAGTCCACCACTTCCTTGCCTTCGCTACCCACATCGGGCGGATGCAGCAAACGCGCCGACGTATTCAAGAATAACGTGACGCAGATGGCGGCGCTGATAGCCGGCAGCACGGTCAGGACCAACATCAAGCGACTTTCGGCTTGCCCTTCAAAGCTTTTCCAAATCAAAATGGCCACCAGCGCCAGTGGCAGAATTAACAAGTACGATGCCACTAGGGATGCGGCTGTTCGCTGGAAATAGCTACTGCACGCCAAACTGATCATGCCAAACGTGATGATCGAAAGCAGTAATCCCAAATACGCGGCTAAGACTTCATAAAACGATACACCTCCCAGCGGCAGGCACAACATGACAATGGGCAGCGACGCAAACACCAGCAATCCTAAATGAGCCAGCGAAGAAAACAGTTTGCCCAAACAAATGGCGGCTGGCTTAAGCGGGCTGGCGAGCAGCATTTCGTATGTTTTGCGTTCCTTTTCGCCCGTGATGGCTGCTGCGGCAAAACTGGGCGCCATTAGCGATGTCAAAATGTATTGGCCTAGGAAGAACATGTTGACCAAGCCTTTGGCCGTTTCGGAATTCGCTTCCAAACGAGTTTGACTGGGCCAAGCAAAATAGACCACGGCGGCCAAAATGACCTGATAAAACAGCAGCAACACGAACGCTCGCTTCATGCGCAGATTCACCACCAATTCGCGCTGCAATACTGGATTTTCCACCAAATACATGCGTTGGTTCCTTGTTGGCGATTTGGATGTTCAGAATCGAAGTCACGTCGCAGTATGGTCTATGTCAAACCGAACGCGACGCATGGCCGCGTTCGATTCGATTCCTGGTAATGCGTTCTTCGCGAATGTAACGCATTGATCATTCGAAGCACGCTAATAGATTCGAGGACGAATGCGCCCTTGCACTCGAGAAGGCAAGCCTTGAATTCGCAGGAAGCCTTCGGCATCGGTTT
>JAGQOZ010000177.1 GCA_020426955.1 Planctomycetales bacterium | reverse complement strand
GACGAAAAAGGGCTGTCGCAATGGGAAGGCGATCCGGGGATTGATTTTGGCGGAGTGATTTCGAATAGTCCGATCCATCATGGCTTTGATTACTATTTTGGAGTCAGCGCGTCATTGGATATGGCGCCCTACGTATTTGTTCGAAACGACCGGTTTACTGCATTGCCCAAGCAGCAGCAGCCGGCAGTGAAGTTCCCGCATTTCGTCCGCAAAGGACCTCGAGCGGATGACTTTGTCATTGCAGACGTGTTGGATCGGCTGACGGAAGAAGCCATTGCGTTTATTGACGACGCGGCAGAACGAGACGCACCATTCTTGCTGTACGTACCGCTGACCGGTCCTCATAAACCGACCCAGCCCCATGAACGTTTTCGAGGTAAGACGTCGCTGGGCGAATACGGCGACTTCGTGCACCAAGTCGATTCTACGGTCGGCCGGATTCTAGCGGCGTTGGATGCAAATCAAGTGGCTGAGAATACCGTGGTGATTTATACGTCCGACAACGGTTCGTATATGTTTCGCTATGATGATCCGCAGCGAACCGACCATGTGGACGACGACGCCATTCAAGGATTTCGAAGTGATCGGCATCGAGCGAATGGACCATTTCGAGGTACCAAGGCGGATATCTACGAAGCAGGTCATCACGTACCCTTCTTTGTACGCTGGCCCAAGAAATTGGAGCCGGGCCGTGTTTGTGATTCGACCATTTGTCTGACTGATGTTTATGCGTCGCTGGCGGAACTCTTCGGCGCGGATTTGGCTGAAAACGAAGCGGAAGATAGCTGTTCGTTTTTACCAATGTTGGATGATCCGTCGCACGTTCGGCCAGCTGCCGTGGTGCATCATTCCGTGAACGGTTCGTTCGCGATTCGTGACGGACAATGGAAGTTGATCCTGACCAGCGGATCCGGTGGCCGGGAACAGCCAGCTGGAAAGCCTTTTGATGGTCAAGTGCAGCTGTATGATATGGCATCGGATTCCGGCGAATCAACGAATCTGGCTGAGGATCATCCAGAAGTTGTCGAACGGTTGACCAAACAGTTGGAAGACTTTCGTCAATCGGGCCGAAGTGTGCGTCGCAAGTAGGTCGAGAGGCAAATGTGGGAATATATCCGTGGCTTCCGCATTTCTTGCTGCTGGTGGAAGTGGTGATGATTTTGGCCGCGATTGCGCACATGCTGCGTCATCATCGTTCGCCGGGCAGCACCATTGCGTGGTTGTTGGCGTTCGTGCTGCTCCCCTATGTGGGAGTGGCGTTGTATTTGTTATTGGGTGACCGCAAACTGCGTCGCGACCGACGGCGAAAGCCAGTGACCAAGTTTCATGCGTCGACGGAATTGCCCAATGAACAAGCCTTCTACGCGGACCGCATGTTTCAGAATTATGGCCTTCCGGGGGCAACGTGTGGTAATAAGATGGAGTTGGTGCCCGATGGAGTAACGGCCTATCAAACGTTGATTCGACTGATTGATGACGCCAGCACGTCCATTATTCTGACCACGTTCATTTTTGCTCGCGACGAAGTTGCCAAAACAATCTTGCAAAAATTGACGGCACGCGCTGCGTCGGGCGTGGATGTGCGAATCTTGATTGACGGGCTGGGGTCCATGAAGACGCCTCGTCGTTTTTTTCGAGCATTTGAAAACGCCGGCGGCAAGTTGGCCGTGTTCAAGCCGGTGATTCAATTGCCGTTTAGCTATCCCATGAACATGCGAAATCACCGCAAGATCGCTATCTTTGACGGACAAAAAGTCTTTGCCGGTGGCATGAATATTACTTGTGAAGATATTCATCCGCGACGTACGGATCTGTCTTGGGAAGACTTGGGGTTTGTCGTCGAAGGTCCCGTTGTGTCCCAGTACGATTCGGTGTGTCGAGCAGATTGGAAGTTTGCCACCGGCCAAGACATCGATTCGAAGGTAAGTCATCAATATTGGTCCAGTTGTGATGAACTAATCGGCAACGCTGTGGTGCAAGTGCTGCCTGCAGGGCCGGACGTGAGTTCGGATCCGATGTATTCGGGAAGTTTGGCGGCCATCTTACGAGCTCGGAAACGCCTGTGGATTGCCACTCCCTATTTTGTGCCGAACGATTCGCTCACGGAAGCGTTGGTGATTGCGTGCAAAAGCGATGTCGATGTACGCATCTTGGTACCACAAAAGTCGAATCATCGCATTTCCGATATTGCTCGTTCTGCCTTCCTTCGCCAAATTCAAAAGGCAGGCGGGCAGATCATGTTTTTTACCAAAGGCATGATTCACGCGAAGGCCATGATTGTGGACGATAACATCGCGGCGATCGGATCGGCAAACTTTGACATGCGCAGTCTGTTCTTGAATTACGAAGTAATGCAGTTGTGTTATTCGGCCAAAGAAGTCCAAGCGACGGCTGACTGGTTTGAACAACGCATGCAGCACTGCGTTACCGATTTGCCCAAAACCAGCGCTTGGGGCGAATTGACGGAAGGCCTGGTTCGAATCGTGTCACCTCTGTTCTAATCAACGGTTCGAATACCATGTCCGTGAAACTGAAAGTCCTTTCGTACAACATCCATAAAGGGATCGGCGGTGTCGATCGACGCTACGATTTGGACCGCATTGTTCAGACCATTCAGCACTATGATCCGGACATTGTAGCGCTGCAGGAAGTCGACGACGGCGTTCCTCGGTCTCGGCTCCACCGTCAAGTGGATCTCTTGGCGGAACAGCTCGCATTGCCGCACACGGCATTTCAACTAAATGTGAAATTGCGAACCGGCGGCTATGGCAACGCGATCCTCAGCAAGCATGTGTTGCATGACGCGTCTGATTTGGATTTGACGGTCAAACCTAAGAAGCGTCGACAAGCGTTGTTGGTGCGAACCACGATTCACTGCGAAGGACATCAACGCACGGTCGTTATCGCAAACACACATTTGGGACTGGCCGGCTTTGAGCGGGCCATACAATTGCGACGTTTGGTTGGTTGTGATTACCTGCAGCATGTTCAATCATCGACGCCACTAATTTTGGCGGGAGATTTCAATGACGTCTGGGGCGGATTGGGAAAACGGCATCTGGAGCCGCAAGGTTTTCAGCCGGCATTTGGTGCCCTTCGAACTTTTCCCGCCGTGATGCCTCTGCGACCGTTGGACCGCATCTACTTTCGAGGTGAAATGGCATTAGAGCATGGCTTCGCGGGGCACACCGAGCTTGCTCGTCAAGCATCGGATCACTTGCCGGTGGTGGCGGAATTTAGGTTGCCTATTCCCGGAACGGAATCTAGCTGAAAAGGGGATCGAATTGTATCTCGCAGAACGAACGTCATTGCGGTTGTCTACGCTGTGTGCCTTGTACGTGGCTCAAGGTTTGCCATTTGGATTTGTGACGGTCGCCTTGGCGGCTTATCTATCCAATCGTGGTGCCAACCTGCAAGTCATTGGCGATTTGATTGCCTACAGCATCTTGCCTTGGTCTTTCAAATGGATGTGGGGCCCGGTGATTGATTGGCTTCAGGTGCCCGGATTAGGGCGTCGACGTCCTTGGATTATCTTGGCTCAAAGTTTGATGCTGGTTACCATCGGTTGGATGATTCTGACAGACGCGGAGCAATCGTTCACCAGTCTCAAGCGATTAGTCTTGTTGTTAAACGTATTTGCTTCGCTGCAAGATGTTGCGGTGGATGCACTGGCCGTTGATCTACTGCCAGAGCACGAACGTGGAAAGGCAAACGGCTTGATGTATGCTTCGTCCTACTTTGGGACGGCGATAGGCGGCGGGGGACTGGGGTGGCTGATGGGGCGAACCGGCTTTTCGGTGGCCTTGGTGGCGCTTGCCTTCTTGCTGCTACTAATCTTGTTGTTTCCGATTCTATTGCGCGAACGCCCCGGCGATCGTTGGTGCGTGCCTGCTTGGCGGTCAGCTTGGCAGGCCGAATCATCGGCCACGCGTCGTCCGTCAGGCATGACGTTGCTACGCAATTTATGGAAAGCGTTTTCGGTACCAGCGTCCTTGGTGGCAGCCTTGTTGGCACTAACGGTGAATCTTGGGCAAGGCTTACTGCAAGCCGTTTACACCGTGCACTTCACGCAAGAATTGCAGTGGAGTCAAGAAAAGTTTTCGGCCGCCACAGGAGGATACGCGGTTCTGTTAGGCTTGGCGGCATCCGTTGCCGGAGGTTTCTTGGCAGATCGCTTCGGGGCTAAATTGATTGCCTCGTTCGCTTCACTGGCGTTGGGAATCCTGTGGGTATGCTTCGGAGAAATTTCGTCGCTGTGGCATGTTGATGCCATTATCTACGCGTTGATTTACGGGCAGGAAATCTTGTTAGCACTGCTAACCGTTTCGCTGTTTTCCATGTTCCTGACGGTGGCTTGGCCCCAGGTTGCCGCAACCCAGTTTACGGCCTACATGTCACTGATGAATCTTTCACGAGTGTTTGGTAGTAAATCAGCCAGTGCCATGTCCGAACTGCTGACATGCCAAGAAATGTTTATGCTGATGGGGGGCGTTCAGATGGGCTTGATCTGCATCATCTACAGTTTGGATGTCACACAAACTCGCCGAGTTCTGGGGCCTGAATCGGCCTGATTCGGGTGGCAAGTCGTCCCGATCTTTCAGGATGTTCAGATTGTACCGTCACAAGCGGATGTGGATTGTCTGATTCGAATTCTCCTAACAAGCGATCCAACGTGAATATGTTTGGCTGCAACGCATGATTAGACGTGGCATTAGCGGAATGCCACGCTTGATTCGATCGATTTCGCAGCAAATTCATGCGTTCAGCTCAACGATTATCACTGGTTGTGTTGATTCCAGCTCTGCTGGTTTGCGCTATCGGTGTGTACTCGTCCAAGCTTGCTAAACAGGCGCTCCAGTCTTCCATTCGCGAACGAACCATTGCGGAAGCCTCTGCCATCATGGCCGAAATCGATCGAGACATTCACGGCCGCATCGTCTCGTTGGACGCCTATGTCGAAGGGGCATTGGTACGCACAACGCTTGCGCATTCGAACGGCGTATTCGCGGCATGTGCTGAAGTCGAGCAGGTGATTGCCAAACGCAATAGTGTGTGGGCC
This sequence comes from Planctomycetales bacterium, assembly GCA_020426955.1. Classification (GTDB taxonomy): domain Bacteria; phylum Planctomycetota; class Planctomycetia; order Pirellulales; family Pirellulaceae; genus JAGQOZ01. The sequence goes on along the minus strand of JAGQOZ010000177.1, from coordinate 5,258 downwards.
CCTTCGGGCGAATCGGCCCCTTCGGGCGAATCGGAAATGCCCAAATTCAAAACACTTATTCAGGACGGACCACTTTCGCGAGATCTCCAGTCACATCTGCAACGCCTGAATCAAGGCTTTCAGTACCCAATCTACGACCGCATTATTATTACCAATCGCTACGGAGCAGTAGTGGCGGCGTCGACTCTGCCCGCACAATATGATTTGCGAAATTCCATCGGCTGGCGAAACGCCAAGCAGAATCGTACCTTTCTTTCCGGTGTCTATCAGCGAACCGATTTTTTGGGCGTAGACATCGGTTTGCGTATTGAAGACGACCAAGGCGAATTTGTCGGAGTGCTGTTGGCATCCTTAAGCGTTTCTGAGACCGCCGATCTGCTGGCGGCTCGGGCTGCCTCGCGAAGACTCTTGCCCGGTCAGCGCATGCTGCTGTTGACTCGCGACGGACAGGTCATTGCCGACGTGGACAGAATGACAGAACCGCTAAGCGACGGCAAATTGGCTTTGCGAGGCTTGGATGTCTCCAAGTTTTTGACAACGGCCGATAGCATTCTTCGCACGGATGTTTACACCGATACGGAGTTGGTTTCCACGTTAGTAGCGTCCAGCGGATTCGGCAAGAATCCTGGAACGGGATGGATCTTGGTGTTTGATGACCCGCAGGAAGCCTTGTTCGGCGAAGTCACGTCGGTCCAGCAAACGGTTTTCCGAGTGTCGCTGGTTGGCTTGCTGATCACGTCGCTGTTGAGCGGAACCGTGGTCTATACGCTGGCCTTTCGGTTGACTCGATTGCGAAGCATTGTCCGCAGGCTGGGCGCTGGCGAAGAAATTGCAACGCTGGACGAACAAGAACAGGATGAAATCGGCGATGTGGCCAACGCCGTGCATCAAATGTCGGCGCGGCTTGCCGACAAGTCTCGGCAGCTGGACGCGGCGCAAAGTCGCTTGGTGGAATTGGACAGTTCCATTGTGCAGCGAGCCGCATTTTTGGAAACCGTCAAAGCCAATCTGCGGCGACAGTCACTGGAACTAACCAAACTACGAAACGTGGCCGAACACGCGGGTGCGGTGAACAACGCGTTCTTGGGAAAAATGGGGCACGCACTTCGCACGCCCATGACGATCATTCTGGGCTACGCGGAACTGCTGGCGGGCGAAGTCGCCGATGCGTCGCACGCGGAATCGTTGGAAACCGTGGAGCGAAATAGTCGACACCTGTTATCCACCATCAACGATGTGATTGAACTTTCGCGAATTGAAAGCAAGGCGTTGCATCTGCACCGCGAATTCGTCAAAACGTGGCCTCTACTGCAAACCGTTTGGGGTTCGCTAGAAGCGGACGCTTGGCGACACGGCGACACCGAATTTGAACGCGCAACGCTGAAATGTCGCTCGTCGCTACCAGTGATGCTGGAAACCGATACCGAGCAACTGCAACGAGTGCTGCGGACGTTGTGTCAGTTTGTTGTGGATGCCAGTGATGACGGCGCTATCGAAGCGGACGTCGTTGTAGAAGCGGACGGCAACGATCAGAATCTGGTCTTGGTCATTCAAGGGAACTGTCGACAGCTGAACGCATCGCATTGCGAAAACTTGTTTCATCCGTTTGTGACTTCGGAATTGTTTCCCAATCGTCATGCCACGGGTTTGGAGCTGGCGATCGCCAGTCGACTGGCCGAATTGCTGGGCGGATCGTTGGCGGCCCGCATGGACCAAACCAAGCTGGTGTTCGAATTCATGCTGCCTGTCACGCAATCGGCCGAGGTGACGTGGCAAGAATTCGCACCTATCGAAATCGGTCGCGAACCAGTTCAAAATCAGCGACACGAAGGAGACTTGCTACAAGGCGTGCGAGTCTTACTGGTGGAAGACGGCGAAGATACCATTCGTTTGGTTACGCACTTACTGCATCGATCAGGCGTAGCGGTCGATGTCGCTCGGGACGGCCAGGAAGGTGTGGAATTGGCGTTGGTTTCCCAAGACTTGAAACAGACCTATGACGTGATCTTGATGGACATTGATTTGCCCGTCATGGATGGCGTCGAGGCCGTAGAGCTGCTGCGGCAGGCGGGCTATCGGCGACCCATTATCGCGCTGACAGCCGGCGACCAAAGTAAGGTAAGGCATTCGCCCGATTTTACCGATCGAGCCAGCAAGCCCATCAGCAAACGCCAATTACTGGACCTGGTGGCACAGCATTCGGGACGATCCAAAACGGATGCTTCGAAATCAGCCGTTGCAACATCCGAAGGTCAGTCGCAAACATCCTAGGTTCGAAGCGTCAGTGAGGGGAAACTGAGCTCTCCGGAATTCCCTGGCTGACGTTTTTTGAAGTTGCGCATTTACGTTTTCCGGCGGAATTTCCTAGGTGCGAAGCGTCAGCGAGGGACTGCAGTAGCACTCAATTTCCCCTCACTTACGTTTCGGGCTATGAAAAAGCGCAACTTGAAAACTCATGCGTCGAGCTAGTAATCTTCGCTGCGTAACGCACGAGCGAAACTTCACGACATGTGCGTCGCACCTACGAGAAAACGCAACTTTCCGAAGATTCGCGTTACGGTTTGAGGATTTCATTGGTAATGGAAAAGGCGATTTCCATGGCTTGTTCGTAGTTCAGCCGAGGATCACAGGTGGTGTTGTAGGCGGTGTGCAAGTCGTCTTCGGATAAACCGGTGGCACCGCCTAAACATTCGGTCACATTTTCGCCGGTCAGCTCCAGGTGCACGCCTCCCAAGCGAGAATGACATTCGCGGTGAACGGCAAAGGCCGAACGAAGTTCTCCCAGGACATCATCAAACTTTCGAGTCTTATGTCCGGACTTGGCCGAAACCGTGTTGCCATGCATCGGATCGCAAACCCACAGGACCTGTTGACCGCTTGCCGCGACCGCTTCAATTAAGTTCGGCAACGTTTGTTCGACTTTGCCGTTGCCAATTCGGTGAATCAACGTGATGCGGCCTGGCATATTATCCGGGTTTAGCAGTCGCACTAATTCGACAATTTCGTCGGGATCGGCCGTCGGTCCGACTTTGACCCCCATCGGATTACGAATGCCTCGCAGCAATTCAATGTGAGCCCCGCCGATTTCCCGTGTTCGTTCGCCAATCCAAGGAAAATGCGTGCCCAAGTTATACCAGCCGGTGCCGCGGACACTTTCTCGAGTCAGCGCTTCTTCGTAGGGAAGATGCAACGCTTCATGCGAAGTAAAGAAGTCTACTCGACGCAATTCCGGAAATGGATTGGTAGAAATGGTTTCGATAAAATCGAGCGCGTCGCGTAGCGACGCTACCATCTTTTGGTATCGTTCGCATTCGGGACTGTCTGCGACAAAATCCAGGTTCCAATACTCTGGATGATGCAGATCTGCGAATCCACCTTCGCTGAGCGATCGAATGAAGTTCAACGTCAAGGCAGACCGCTCGTAGCCTCGCAGCATCAACCATGGATCGTTTTTCCGCTGGGCCGCATCGAAGGCCGCGCTATTGATCAGGTCGCCTCGGTAACTGGGAAGAGTCGTTTCGCCTTGCGTTTCCGTGTCGCTGCTTCGGGGTTTCGCGTATTGTCCAGCAATCCGTCCTACTCGAACAATCCGTTGCTTGGCGCCAAAGATCAGGACCAAACTCATTTGCAGCAAGACCTTCAACTTGCTGGCAATGGACGCCGACGTGCATTCGTCAAAGGATTCCGCACAATCACCACCTTGCAGTAACCACGCAGATCCGTCTTGGGCCAACGCAATTTGCTCGCGTAGCTTGTCGACTTCCCAACTGGAAACCAACGGAGGCAACGTGCAGAGACGACTAAACACTTTTTGAAATTCGGCCGAGTCCAGATAGGTAGGTTGCTGTTTGGCCGGAAATTCTTTCCACGAATCCACTCGCCATTCGGACCGTGACGGAAGCTCAGATGGTGACAACATTACAACGAAATTCGTCTCTATGCGTTAAGGAATTGAACAGGCGTTTCAGAATCTAGCTAGCCTAATCCGAGTTCGCCGAATTGCCTACCGACCAACGAAGATTCCACGTCGATTTTCTTGGTGAAGATGTATCGGATGCAAAGTAAGATTGGTTTCCGAGCGACGTCGAGCTGTTTGTATGTGATCTGATTCGCCAACGAATAGCCGGAATCGTTGGCGCGAAAGGCTTAACGAACGAGACTTTGGCAGACCACTATTTTTCGATTTCCTTGATGCGAATGTTTCGCCAAGACACATCGTAGGGCCCTTCGCCTCGACCAATGCCGTGAACTTGCAGGCCGATAAACCCCGACGGATGCGTCTTGTAGATTTCATCGTCGGTAAGGTCTTCAATCATCTGTCCATTGATCCAGGTCTGAATGCGATTCCCCTTGGCGACCACTCGATACTGATTCCACTGGCCGTCTTTAAAGTACTTGTGCGGCTTTAAGCGATCGTCAGGCGTCAACCAGCCTCGTCCCGTAGCTTCGCCATATACGTAACCTGCTTCTGCGCCGTTAGCGCCGCTGGCTTCAATTTCTACTTGCGGCCCAAAGACTCGCCCAAATTTTTCTCCGTCTGCCGCTTCCTTGGTTTTGGAACGAATTTGAACACCGGAATTCAATCGGTCATGGACTTTGACTTCAAATTCCAGTTCAAAATCGCCATAGTCTTTTTCACTACATAAAAACGAATTAGGGCTGCCTTCGTTGGTAGTGCCATGAATGGTGCCATCCACGACGTCATACTTGGCGGTGCCGTTTTTTGGGATCCAGCCGTCTAGTGATTTGCCGTCAAACAGGCTGACCCATTCGCCATCTTCGGCCCACGCCGAAACACTGCCGATTGCCATGACCAATACGGTTGCCAACAAGGTTCTTGCCATGTTTGATTCTCCACCAATGCCGGAACGAAAACGTCAATAATTTCAGTCCACTATTCTAGTCTCTTTCCCGGTAGTCCGCGACCAGTGTGCGGATCGAATCCAGGATGGCGTGGTTGGTTGCGAAACCAATGATCTACCATGGCAGCGGAAAGCGGTCGAGACTCGTTTTGGTAGCCGCCGGTTTGAAACGCGGCCACAAGGTCACTGGAATCAAATTCGCCGTCGCAATTCCAGTCGCCCTGATCCCAATTGGAATTTTGCAACACGTTGTCTTCGTACCCTCCGGCAGTGAATACCAGGACTAGATCGGCGGAATCAAAACGGCCGTCTAAGTTCGCATCGCCAATCGAAGCACCGCCCAAGAAATGATCCAAGTAAGTCGTTACGTCCGGAGCGAAAACATCTCCCGACGCA
>JAGQOZ010000176.1:5847-10338 GCA_020426955.1 Planctomycetales bacterium | reverse complement strand
CGCCTACTCGTGGCTCGGCAAGACCGCTGCCGACAACGAACTGTTACCCGCGGCACTCGGCATCTCCGTCGCACTCCCCGTCCTGCTGACCAGCTTAGTCCGCTGGAAACGATCAAAACCGTCGTAACGGTTGTTCGTAATTTGCATGCGTCACAAATCCTAGCCCGCAGCGTCAGCGAACAAACTATCCTAGCCCGAAGCGTCAGCGAGGGACCACAGAAACACCCCGTTTGCCCTCACTTACGTGTCGGGCTACCAAAAATCGCAACTCAAAAACTTACGCGTCACCCGGCCAAATCACGCAGTGTAGCGGGCTAAGCTTGCAATAGTCTCGTATTCGCTTACGTCGCACCTGAATTCATCGAGTTGCATCTGCCGTGTCCGCTTCTCTTTCGCCTCGCGCCAAACAGACGTTTCAAACCGTTTCGCTACTCGCTACCGTCATGGTTGTGGGTATTCATTATCGCTCGGTGACTTGCGATTCGGACCTACTCAGTCACGCGACTGCCAATCAGTTGTCACAGGAGTTTTTGCTGGGCGGGATTGCTCGAGTGGCCGTGCCGATGTTTGCGTTCGCGGCCGGGTTGTTTTATTTCCAAAGTTTTAACGGTACTTGGGCTTGCTATTGGAAAAAACTACAACAGCGAATTCGCAGCGTGGCGTTTCCCTATTTCATGATCGCGTCCGTCGCCATCGTTTTTTGGTTGTCGGTTAAGAAGTGGGAAGGTGAAGTCGTTCAACTATCTTTCTCGCAACTGCTGTCCATGTGGTGGTTACGGCCTCCCGTGGAACAGCTTTGGTTCTTACGAGACCTCATGGTGCTGGTGCTGATTGCGCCCATCGTTTCGCTCGTGGCACATCGCCTCCGTCAAACGGGACTTGTTGTAGTGGCGTTGCTTTGGTTCGGCGAAATCCAGCCTTTTCCGCACGTAGCCGGTTGGTATTTGCTGAACAATGAAACGCTGCTCTTTTTTACTCTGGGCTGCGCAGCCACCAAGCGAACCGACCTACTGGAACAAATATGCCAACTTCCTGTCAGTGTGAAATTCGGTCTATTCGTCGCCTGGATGGGCTTGGCGTTGGGCCGAACGCTGATGCAACCGAATTTTGATCTCTGGTACGTTTCGCAATATTCTTGGACCAGTCTGTGGCTGCAGAAACTGTCCATCACCGTCGGGTGTGTGGCCTTCTTTGCGGTGGCGTCGCAAGTCCACAGCGTCTGGGTATCTCAATGGTCCGGCGCAGCGTTCTTTGTCTACTTGGTGCACGAATTCCCCCTACGCGCGATCCTGATCAAACTGGCTGACCGCGTCTTGCCCACGCCAATCCAGTTCTGGTTTACGTTTCCTGCCGTGGTCATCTTGTGCTTTGCACTGGCCATGCTGCTAAATCGTTGGGCGCCGGCAGTACTGGCACTGTTCACTGGCGGCCGCACGCCCGATTCGGCCATGCGCATTGTTCGCACCGCGCCAGCACCATGATCGCTCGGCGCCGGACACCGCTTTCACTTTCCGGCCCACGAATCTGATTCGCCCTTGACGGCTTTGCCGATCGTCGAGTACCCAAGAGTTGCGAAACGCGACAACGGGTGACCAAGGAGTTTAGCTGGGATGCGCAAGTTCGAATCGAATTCTCTACCGCACATTGCCAGCACGTTGTGCCTGCTACTGACGCTTGCGGAAACAAGTCTAAACGCTCAGACGCCGCCAACTTTTCCCGCTGCACAAACGCCGGTCGCTCCTGTGACAGCAACGCAGTCGTTCGAAACGCAGACACCCGCAACGCTGCCAGAGATACACCAAACGTCGTCTTCGGCGGCGCCGTTTGATTCGCCAAATCAATTGCAATCAGCGACGGATCCAGATTCCGCAACATTGCCCACCGCTGCACCGGCGTCTTTCTTCGCCAAAATATCGGAACCGGCTCGCATTTATCGAGCTCATGCGGGTAGCACTTCGTTCTTGTTTGCCAACCCATCCGAATTGGGCTGGCTAAGTTTTGAGTCAGCACCGTACCTGGGCGCGAACGAATCCAGCGGCATCACGCTGGGCACGGCGTGGCATCTGTTGCGAGGCCCCATCGCCACGCCGTTGCCGCCCAGGTTGTACGATTTTTCTATTGGTTACCAACTCCGTGAATCGGTCAGTCCTAGTCTAAGCTATGACCTGGCAACCAGCGTTGGCGTGTTCAGCGATTTTGAAGATAGTGCTCGTGAAGGCGTGCGGTTCCCCAGTCACGCCGTGGCGTTCTGGCATGCGTCTGGCATTACGGATATTGTGTTGGGAGTGGAATATCTGGATAGGCAAGACATCAAGTTGCTGCCGGTGGCAGGATTGATGTGGCGAGATCCAGCGAGTCGTGTCCGAGCAGAACTGGTGTTTCCTCGTCCGCGTCTAGAGATTGCCATGGCCGACGATCGCAGTTTGTTTTTTGCCGGACGCTTGGGCGGCGGAAGTTGGGATATTGAACGGCCCGACGAATCCAACGACGTCTTCACCTATACCGACTACCAGATCACCGTCGGCATGGACTATCGCGAAGACGACGGCGAAATTGGCACCATTGAATTCGGTTATGTCTTTCAACGAGAACTAGAATTCCGCGAAGATGCTTCGTCTTTCGAATTAGACGACTTGTTCATGTTGCGGTTTATTTCTCGGCATTGACAATCGTGACTGCAATGCCCATTTGTTTTTTCCTAGCCTGGAACGTAAGTGAGAGAAAATAGGACAGTTCCCGGGTCACTCGCTCACACGTCTGGCTAGGATAATTAGCTTCGTTCGCTCACGCGTCACGCTTACCAAATTCCGTCGAAAAAACGGGAATTCGCTATTTCAAATTGTCCAACGCCAATTGCGTTCACCACGTCCAGAATTCGCAAGCTGGACCGTGTGCCGATTGCGATTATCTCTTGAGATTTCGTGCCAATCTTCCCGTTTCATAGTGGCAATACACGGTTGCATTCGCCCACGTTAACGTTAACAACCATCCGATCCCTGTGATTGCGTGCCTTGCTGGAATCGAGTTTAATCGATTGACTGACACCCCACCTAAACGCGGGGCAGACGAGTAGATTTGGTTGATGGCTGGATGCGGAAATGTCCTCTGAAATCACTGACAACAGTTCGGTTTCCGACTGGCTTGATGCATTACAAGAAGGAGACGAGGATGCAGCTCGCAAGATTTGGAAGCGGTACCATCGTCTCTTGATTATCCAAGCAAGACGGCGGCTAAAATCGATGCGTGTGGCCCGAACATCGGCTGACGAAGAGGATGTCTTGCAGGCCGTATTTAGCAACGTGTTTCGTCGTATCATGTTGGGCAAATACCCGAATCTGACTGACCGCGATGGCTTGTGGAAGCTCCTTGTCAAAGCAACTGAGCACCGCGTTAAGTCGCAATGGCGACACAGCCGGGCCAAGCGAAGGGTCGATGACAGAAAACGACAGATCAACGACAACTCGGAATCGGACATTCTGAAAAACTTGGAAAGCCAGGTTTCCGGTACAACGATCGGCGAACTGCTTGCTGTAGCCAGCGAGTTTTTGGGTGAGCTCAAGGACGAACGGCTTGTTATCGCCCGAATGCGGCTTGAAGGATACACCCAGCGCGAAATTGCACAAGAAGTTGGCCGCTCACTTAGCTCGATTGAAAGAACGCTTTCATTGCTCAGACGAATGCTGGAACGGGAGATCGAAAGGGAACGTTAATGGCGGCAAGTATTCGTGGAAAGGCTAGCCGATTCGTTGAATTGTCGGTAAACGATTTCGCCAAGCTCAACTCCCTTTGCTTTGCGTTTGAGGATGAGTGGCAAGTCGCAAAAGAGCGGCCACATCTTGGAAAGTATCTGATCGCTGCAGGCGATTCGTGGAAACCCAACTTGCTCCGAGAGCTTGTAGTACTTGATATCGAATACCGCATAAGACAAGGCGAGACGCCACAGCCAGATGAGTACAGGTGCGATCTAGAAGGATTCGGCACGGTTATCGGGCAGGCGTTTGCGGATGCAAGAGCGCGCGGATCCATGGCTTCCGAGTCGATGACTTCGGCTGCAGCCAATGCCGAAGAGCCTGGAATGGGACAACAAATCGGGCGGTACCGCCTCGATAAAGAACTTGGCCAGGGAGGATTTGGAACGGTCTTCCTTGCGACCGATACCGAACTCTGGCGACACGTTGCCATCAAGTTTCCCAAATGGGATCTGGACGAAACTGCTCATCAACGATTGCGAGAAGAAGCACGGATGGTAGCGCAATTAGATCATCCGCAAATCGCCGCCATATACGACTGGGGACGCGACCCCGAAGTCGGAGCTTATTTCGTTGCCAGATTTGTCGCTGGCCGACGTATTACAACTGCAGCCGCGATTGACAGATGGGATGCAGATAAGATTGCACAGGCAATTCGTTCATTGTCGGATGGACTGGCTCACGCACACTCAAAGGGGCTTGTCCATCGCGACATTAAGCCTGCCAACATTCTGGTCGACGA
>JAGQOZ010000176.1:0-5747 GCA_020426955.1 Planctomycetales bacterium | reverse complement strand
GCAGGCAAACCAGTGTTGCTCGACTTTGGCTTGGCATTGCGAAGCGAGAATGTAGGCGAGGGGCCCGTTTTCGCCGGAACACCTGCCTACATGTCACCCGAACAGGCGAGCCACCAAAGTCATTTAGTAACTCAACAGAGCGATATTTTTTCACTTGGAGTCGTGTTCTACGAACTGCTTACCGGAGTGCGACCTTTTACTACAAGTCGCGAACAAACCGATGTTGCTGTTCAGGTTCTAGAACACAATCCCAAACGGCTTCGCGAGCTAAAGTCAAGTATTCCACGCGAATTAGAACGCATTTGCCTGAACTGCCTGCAAAAGTCACCCGAAGCACGTTATCAGTCGTGCGATGAACTCAACGCTGACTTAGATCGCTTCCTAAATCCGAGCAAACGATTTAGGGCTCTTGCGCTTGCAGCAATGGTGACCGCTGCAATTGCCATGTTTGTGGCAGTCATTTTTGCGATTCAGCACCAAAGAAGAGTCGAGGCAATTGATGCCTCTATTTCCTACCTTACAAGCGCTCGTCCGGAACTGGTGCCTCAAGCCATCGAAGATGTTCGCTCGTGGCAAACGACGCACCCGGAAGTGACAGCAAATCGAGCCCAGAACTACAGCAGTAGTACATTAGTTGAACATGAATCGGATGCGTTGCGATTGGATGTTGCCTTATGTCAGGTTCCGTCGCCAGACTTGATTGAACGCCTACTGCGTGGAACCGAAAGCGACCTTGCAGCACTTGCCAGTTCTCTTGACTGGTCGCAAGTCGCCAATTCAGACGAACTGTGGGACCACGCTGAAGAAGGCAGCGAGACGCGGCTAGCAAGCCTTTCGGTGCTTGCGTCGATTGCTGACCAAGACAGTCGTTGGAGTCAAAACATCGGCTTTATCGTTGACGAACTAGTGGCCATGCGACGTCGAGACCGACTGGCAATGGGAGCCCGCTTCGTGGGAGTTCGAAAGGAAATGATGGCGGAAGTGATGCGTCGCTTCGAGTCTCTTGCGTTTCCATTTCGCCCGACCAATTCGGTAGATGAACGACGTGCACTTGCCGAGCTTGTTACCGTTTATGCGAATGATTCGACAGAGTTATTTGCGGCTATCTCCTTGTCCGCCGGAGACGTGCTGCCTGTACTTGTGTCTTTCTTCCTTGCTCAACCTGACGCAATAACTCTGCTCCGGCAAGCAGTAGAAGGCGAACTGCCCATTGACGAGCGCCAGGCCCGGCAGTTTTCCAACGCCGCGTCAATTCTTCTGTCTAGCAACGCTAATGACAAATCGTTTGATTGGCGATGGCTAAAATTTGCGGAACATCCAACGGTACGATCCATCCTGACACACCGCTTCCGCGAGCTAGGTATTTCCCCTTCGGTGCTTCTGGAGCGACTGCAGGCGGAAACCGACTTGTCCATTCGTCGATCAATCATGCTGGCACTGGGAGAATACAAGTTCGAACAAGTAAAAGGCGTCGCAGGGCCAACCATTGTCGATCATCTGCTTTCCGAATATCAGTCTGAAGAAGATCCGGCAAATCAATCTGCCATCGAATGGTGCCTGCGCAGCTGGGGCTTTAACGATCGAATCATCGCAGCGGATCGCCGACTTTCCGAGACTGAGATCCAAGGGCTGGACGAACCACGGACGTTTGTAAACCAGTGGGGTCAGAAGTTTGTTGTTCTCACGCCAAAACGGTTTTGGATGGGTTTGCCGGAACCACAACCAAATGGCAACTTAAATCCCGAACATTGGGAAGACCTGGATCACCGGTTTGCCATCTGCACCAAGGAATTGTCGCGCGCGGAATGGCGAGCGTATTTTCGGGAACAAGGCCTTGAAGAAGAGTTGAATACAACCAATGTCTTTTCGGAAGACTCGGCGGAAACAGCCATGCCGTGGTACCGAGCCATCCGGTATTGTAATTTGCTAAGCAAACTTGCCGGACTCCCGGAAGACCAATGGTGTTACGAAACACACGGTCAAGATGAATACTCGAAAGAAGACAGGCTCAAGCCGGAGTATCGAACTCTGCTTGGTTATCGATTTCCAGACGAATCGGAATGGGAGTACGCATGCAATGGCGGCACAAGGTTTCACTATTTTGGAAATGCCGTCGAGGTTGGATTGCGTTATTCGCATTTTGCAGATCCACCCAACATGATTCCGGTTGGGCTCTGCAAGCCAAACGATTTTGGACTGTTCGATATGCTTGGAAACGTGGCCGAGTATTGTGGCAAGACCATTGACATCCAGCCCAACTCGGTGGCCAAGGTCTTACGAGGCCAAAACGCCTTTATTCCGCCGGAATACCAAAACGCCTCGTGCCGCGACTTCTTACTTCCTAACACGAACGTCATCGGCGCCGGAATTCGATTGGCTCGCTCAATGCCAAGAAAATCAGAAGGTGGACAGCGTTCCGACTAAGACAATTAAGAATTCTGTGCGAATTTCTGGACGCGGAAATTCGAATCAAAAAAATCGCTGACTTTTTTGAAGGCTCGCTAGCGGTTTCTGCGTTTAATCCTCTGTTGTGCATGATCCACAGTCATTGGTTCGCACATTTGCAGGTGAAACAAGCAACATGGACACCATCATGAGCAGAAATCTCCTTTTCAGTATCGGAATCGCTGTTGTCACGATTTTTCCTGAGACAGAAGCTCCCGCCGGTATTGATATGAGTGACTACATTGCAAAGAACCACAATGTCTGGAGTTTTTCCGACGCTGGAATGCAGGCCAACGTCGGCGTCCATGTGGAACAAGAGGCGCCCGAGTCAGTTGGATTTGTCGGACGTAGAGTGCATTGGTCGTTGGAGAACTAAGACGCCAGAACGTCCACTTCTTATTCCCTATGCTTAGCCGCATCGTCGCGGGCCATCGTTCATACATGCGAATTTAACGTTAGCAAGATCAAGTTCCCACGTCGATCAATCAGACAGAAAGACCACTTATGCGAGTACTTCTATGTTTAGCCGTCATAGCCAGTTGGCACACCTCCAACGTCCCATATGTATTCGGCACGATTGATTTCGAGGATGGAAATGGCCACAACGTTCCGATTCCACAAGGATTTTATCCTGGACTAGAGATTGAGAATGCCGTTTGGATTTCCTACCATCGAAACGGACCATTTATGGAGGGCATCTTTGGATTGGGTGTAGATGGTGGCCTTCACCCTACCGAAGGTTGGGGCTTTCCTGGGACAACCGAACCAATCACAATTCGATTCTTGACGTCAGTGACAAGTGTGACTATTGAGGCATGGGATGTCGGTTCAAACGGCGCGATGCTGACTGGTTTCGATTCATTAGGCAACGTGCTTCAGGTCGACTCTTATATAGGTTCAGGATTCGGCGGAGGTAATGGGCAACCGCTAATGATTCACGCAGATGGTATTGCATACGTAGAGCTTACACAGCCAGAGTTTCATGAAAGGAGTCAAGACGCGGTTGGATGGGACAATCTTCAATTCATTTCAGAAGATCGGCTGTTCTTTCAAGATGTACAAATCGATCCTCGTACCACTTACCTTCGCACGATATCGGATCCGCCGGTGAACTTCCGGCCGCCAAACGATTTTGTCTATGTTGATTCGGATCGAGTGGCGAGGCATGTTGACTCGGAGGCACTGGAGTTGCGGACGTTGATTCCGGGTAAGACGATCGAGCCTGGTGACTACTTACTTTTAGAATCTGTTGGCGAGTATTGTTTTACGAACCCCATCTGCGAAAACACAATTGGCGGACTGTGGGGTGTGTTTAGCGGCAGCGGTGTTTTGCTGCAGGACGAAGATGCCAGCATTCAGAACCGCGTTCCTGATCAGTTATCCGTTCAAGCTGGAACGTTTTCGCTCGTTGAAACCCCAGTCAACGGTGGTTTACCAAGTGATATTGAATCCGACTTTTGGATTCGTTCGCCCGGTGACTCATCTCGAACGGTTGTGCAAGTACCGGAAGGTGCTACGCACTTGTTCGTGAGTGCAGCCGATGAAGTCTGGTTTGAAAATTGGTTACCGCTGGGCAGCGAATTTGGCCTGCGTGTCACGCTGTACCCCGACTCGTCGGCGGACGGTGACGTTGATGGAAATGGCACGGTCGATGTAGCGGATATCGACACCATGTCTCGGCAAGTTCGAAGCGGCGAATTTTCAGTAGCCTTTGATCTAACGCACGATGGCCGTGTTGACGTCAATGACCGCATCGTTCTGATCAAAGATCGAATCAACACTTGGGTAGGCGACTCCAACCTCGACGGCGAATTCAATACAGGCGACCTTATCGCCGTATTTCAGGCCGGGTTGTTTGAAACCGGTAATCCAGCCGGTTGGCTCCAGGGCGATTGGGACGGCAACGGTGTTTTTGACACCGGTGACATCATCTACGCGTTTCAAGATGGCGGATACGAGCAGGGACCACAATCGGCTGCCGTGCCCGAACCAGTTGGATTTGTTACACTAATGTGGAGTGCCGTGGTCGTTGCAGTTGTTCGAAGGAAAAAGGCATGCGGATTCACGGCGGGCAAAGTTGGAGAAGAATGAGGTTCTCGCTTTTCAAGTTATTGATTGGCGTAGCCCTGATTTGCGGCGTGATTCGAATGCTGTACCCACCGGAATCAGTGTGCGAATTGGACGTTTCACTCGCCCCAGCGGCCCCTGGTCTTTCACTCCTCGAAGCGAATGCGCACTATACAACACAGATAGACTTGCTGCAGTCTCCGTTCATTATTACAAAATCTGTTGGCGGTTTGCCGGAATCTGTAATGGTTTCCCTGGTCGGTCACGACAGGGATCCGGTTCAGTGGATTCAGCAAAGACTTAGCGTGACCAAGATTGGCGATTTTGGGACAGGCAAGACGGCCAGGATTCGTATAAGCTCACGGCACATTGAAAGGGAAAAGCTTGCCAAGGTTCTTCAGGCAATTTCAGATGCGTATTTGGCAACAGTCAATGAGGTCTCTCGCCAAACAAAATCTCCCAAGACCTATAGAATTAGATCAGGTGGTGTCGACCAGACTCCTACAAGATTTTTATGTTTCGTTCCGTGCGACAAGTCGTTCTTTCTAACGAAAGTAGAAACAAATGAGATTCTTTGCGATTACGTTCTTGAGCCTTCTTGTCGCGTGCTCTCAGTTGATGGCGGAAGTCCGAATTGTCCGGGACTCGGCCAACGAGTTGACGTCGGTCTCGTACTCGGATGTGGAACGAACGCCCGACGCGTGCTTTAGCGTTACCTACCTGAACAATGGGCTTGCAGCAGGTGGTCATCGCCTGGCCGTATCGCTGGGAGACGTCGAATCAGAGCTGTTCGGAGGACAATTCGCAACAGCCGGTAGCCAACAAGAGGTTTGTACACGTTCGAATGCTGCCGAGTTAAACATCAGGCTGCAGAGATTTTCGACGTCTGATTCGCAAGCGGCCATGTCCAGCATCAATGCAACCGACTATGACAATGCGTTGATTCTTGCTCACGGTGACACAGACAAAAAAGGTTCATCAAATGGGATTGAGAATGCGGCGACTGAATTGGGTCGTTTTTTCGTTGATAGCTTGCACAATGATGGTTGCGATGATCGTCTTTCTTGTGCATGGACGTAGGAACGAAATGTCCGTTCTGCTTTCCATTCCTCGGCACAGATTGCCGCAGGGAGAACTCGAGCCTCTTGCGGATTACCAGTTTCGTAAGAATAGCTACGAAGAAATAATCAAGAGTCCACGCATGGCAGAATATGCGCTGCAACATCCCACTGTTG
>JAGQOZ010000175.1 GCA_020426955.1 Planctomycetales bacterium | reverse complement strand
GTCGGATGAAATTCGACCAACAGAGAATGATAGCGGTGTTCGCGCAGACCTGTTCGCATGCCCTGCAGTGCCAACGCTTCGGCGCCTTCAATGTCCAGTTTGACCAAGTCGACCGTTTCGATTCCAAGCTGGTCTAGCAAGTCGTCCAGCAACTGCGTCTGTGCTGTAAATGTGTTTTGCGGCAAATGATCCGGTTCCGCGCTGACGCGAATTCGCGACACACCCCAATTACCTTCATCTTCGTTAAAACCTTGCAGCTGCACGCTTCCATGCTGGTTGGAAATGGCCAGCTGCAACGCGTGAACTTGGTGCAAATAATTTCTCTGCAGGTTGCTTTGCAGCAGAGTATAGAGCCGAGGATCGGGTTCGCAACTGAGCACAGTTCCGTTCGCACCCACAAACTGCGACGCCAGTAGCGAAAAGTAGCCCCAATTCGCGCCAACATCCACAAACGTTTGGCCTGCGGCCAGTAGTCGTTGCAGCAAAATGGTTTCTTGCGGTTCGTATCTTCCCGTGAAGAAGACTTCTCTGGCAATTGAATCTCGCAGATCACATTCGAATTCCAAGCGTCCTCGTTCCGAATGCAATGTTCCCACAAACGGTTGGCAAACCCGGCGTCCCAGCCATTCACTGGCGCGAAAGCGTCCCGCTGGCAGCAACGCAACCAACCGCTGCGCCGGTGTCAGCCACCAAGGACGTCGAGCCGCATTGGTGTTATTCGCTGAAATCATGGCTCGCCTTTCTACCCATCAACAGCACATTGTCGGAAAACGCGCGAGGCATCCAGTGCGAAATCAGATGAGGCCAGTGATGCTGCGTCAGTGCGATTCGACTGCGACGCGAATAGGCCACATCAACGTCCGTTAGCCTCGTTTCCCTGGCCATGCGACGCAGGTCGACTTCCAACAATGCGGTCAAGTGAGCCGGATAATTGCTGGCTCGGAAAGCGTTGAATTCGTTTCGCGTCAGCAGCGTCAGCTTGCTAAGCAGACTTAATTGGTTGGGCGTAGTCACCACCACCCAGCCGTTGGGCTTGGCCATTTGATAAAGCGTCCGCATGAAATGCCGAGGATTTTCCAAGTGCTCAATGGTTTCCACCGCGACAACGACGTCGGCGACTTCCAGCAGCGAATCAGCGAGCGGTTGATCTAAATTGGCTTTCACAAATTGGGCATCGGCGGGAAAGCGATCGTAACGCACCACGTCGACACCAATGTAATGCTGAAAATTAGATGCCAGGTAATAGTGTAAGTTTCCGGCGCCGCACCCCACATCGCAAATCGTGCCGCCAACAATGCCATGCCGCCGGAGCGAATGGACCACCATGTGGTAAATCGGTTCGCCACTGGTCCCACGACTCAAGACCGCTCGTTCTTCGGCCGTTGCGTTTACTACTTTACGAATCACGCACTTCGCCTCACAGAGTGTATCACATTTTCAATTTGTCGAAGTTGCCGCATCGGTTCGCATAACGCGGTTGCTCGAGCCGGTCCGCCCATGGCCAACCGTTTACGAAGTATTGGGTCGCAAATCAGTTGCTGTAGCGCTACTGATAATTCAGTTGCGTCTGCTTTGACTAAGACGCCGCAGGAGTTGTCAATCAGTTCCGCCGCGCCTCCAAGTTTAGTCGACACCACTGGCAGTCCTGCCAACATGGCTTCGACAAAGACGATGCCGAACGGTTCGGGGCGCAAGTTGGGCTGCACGTAAAGATCTGCCGCGTGCATCAAGGTTTCCACGTCATCACGCTGGCCCAAAAACTGGATTCGATCTTGTAGCTGTCGCGAACGAACCATTTCTTGTAGGTCGTTCAAGAAGCACGCTTCATTCGACTTCTGCACGCCTCCGGCAACCAATAGCCGCCACGGACGACTTCGATCCATCTGACTCAGCGATTCCAACAGCAGCGAATGCCCCTTCCAGCGTTCCAAGCGACAGGCAATCAGCATGACCACTTCGTCGGTGGCAATTTGCAAGGAACGCCGGACTTCTTGCCGCTTTGCCGTTGGCAAGGCACGCTGGGCCACTGGCAAATAGACGACGTGATTTGGATGAGGTAGAAACATGTGGCCGGTTTGCGAACGAGTGTAATGACTGTTGCAGATCGACGCGTCGGGCGTATGGCGGCTGGCCAGTCTATCGCTCCAATGAACTCGATCAGGAGTGTCGTGCTTCCAGAAAATCAAATTCGATTGGTGATCGCGTCGCACGGTCCCAGCAAACGCCGCGTGGACCCAAGCGGAATGAGTAACCACATTATCGAAATATTCGCGACGGAGAATTTGCCGCAATCGCTGGTTCGCTAACCACAATGTCCACGGTTGACGAAATCGGACTTGTCCCAGAGTGTGGACCTTGGCTCCGCAGGACTGAAGTTCCGTTTGCAATCGTCCGTCAAAACAGAGTGCAAATTCGTGTTCGCAGGCTGCCGGCAATTGCTGCGTCTGCGCGATGGTGACCAGCAAGCGTTCAATTCCGCCGTACAAGTTTCCGCTATAAAGGTGCAACGTTCGCATGCGTCCAACCAGACAACCACTTTGCGACCGGTCGCTACGCCGCGCGACGAATGGCGTGTCCAGGTGCACCCAAAGATTGGTAGATCTCAAAACACCGGTCGGCCATTGTGTCTTTGTGGAATAACGAAAACGCTCGACGCCTGGCTCCTTCCGCCAGTGATCTTCTCAGTTCTTTGTCTCGATCTAATTCGTTGGCAGCCGCCGCAAATTCGATGGGATCTTTGGGTCGAACGGTGATGCCACTTTCATGATGATGACTGACCGACGCCACGCCCGAATCTGCCACTTGGCAATTGATCACTGGGCATCCCGCCGCCATCGCTTCGACTTGCACCAATCCGAACGATTCGCTGCGAACCGTGCTGGGAAACCATAATGCCGTAGCCGCTCGATAGGCACCTACCACCGATTCGTCATCCATGTTTGGTTCCAGCACAATACGATCTGCTACTTGCAAACGTTTCGCTTCTTGCATAATGCGACTCTTCAAAGGTCCAGCACCGGCAATGACCAACGTTCCCGGTACATGCCGTAAAGCGCGAATGGCAATTTCATGACCTTTGTAGTACACCAAACGGCCGACCATCAGCCACAATGGCTTGGGCAAGGCGGACATTCGTAAAAACGTTTCACCCGATTGCGAACCACCTTCCTGAAACCGACTCACATCAATGCCGTACGGGCAGACTTGCACTTTCTGTTGAAAGCGTCCCAGTAGTTGCGAACCCGCCACGTACGCTTCACTGCTGGCCAGCACCGCTTGAGCTTGCGTGTAGATCGAATTTTCCAACAGCCGCAGTCCTTGATACAAAATCTTTTGACGGACTACGTCACTGTGATGCGAAACCACCAACGGTGCTTGGCAAGACAGCCCGACCAGTGACATCATCATCGTGGGATTGGGCGTGTGCAAATGCAGGATATCCCAATCGGAATTGCATTCGCGAACCAGCATGCGACGTAGCCCGCGACAGACATCGAACCGCGACACGGATGCCCAACGAGGAACTCGAACCACTTCTACTTGGCCGTCGTATTCAGATGATATACGTCGTCCCCACGATGCGGGCGAAGCGTGATCCACGCAGATTACCTTGACCTTGGCACCTCGCTGTGCCTGCGTATGCGCTAAGGTTCGCACATGAGTTTCAATGCCGCCTTTGAATGGAGCGTAGTATTTGGCTAAGTGGCAGATGTGCATGGCAGTTTCCTGGTCACCGCAACACCAAAAAATCCATCGGTGAAACGCTTTGGTGTTCTCAATCGTCTTTTGACTGGAAGTTACTGAACCAAGCCCGCCGTATCCGCGCGGACTCCGTCCCCGTCGGTTGCATGGATCAAGTGACAACACAAGTCGATCCCTGCACCTTTCCTGCCCTAATAGGAGGTTTAATCGGCTCAGACGTTATGACTAGTGAGTCTGTTTGAGACGCGTGGAAAATTTTTCCCATGACCAAGAAAAAGAAGCAGACAGCACTGCCGGCGAAGTCGCTCGCATTGCCAGCGGAACTTCAATCAGTTGCCAACGCTGCGATCGCACCAGCATCGACACCACAAGCTGTGCTTCCACGACGTTACTTGTTGACCAAAGTTATTGCGAAGCGGAACGAGTGCCATCGGGCGAACCGGAAATCGGCTGTCCGTCGGGAAGTGGTCGAGCGGCCGTGGCGTAGCCTCGATCATACAACCAAGACTTGAGTTGCCGAAATTCGCCGAAACTTTCCGGATACGTCCACACCGTCACGACGGTCGAATTCGCTGGCATCGAAGCCAACACTTGACGAAACTGAGACCCATCGGACAGTGCCGCATCCAGCGGTTCGCCCAACTCCATCGACACCGGCAACAGAATGAATCGGTCCAGTTCCGCCACTTGGCGAACCACCGGACCCGCTTGCGTGGCCGTGGAATAAGTATTGCGTCTTAGTGTGTATTGCAGGTGAAACCCTTGCACAGGACCAATGGTTTCCGTGATGGCATTGGTTTCTTTCAGCTTCCACAATTTCTTGGGCGCCTCGCTACGCAGCTGATCTGTTAACGCGTTTAGCGGCACATAGACCAACCTGCCTTCCTGCAGCCGAAAATGTTCTTCCTTGCCAAACACGGTCTTGGCCATGGGCGTCGGCAAATGCTGTAATTCCACGGTCGGTGATTCTGCCGCTTCCAATGATTCCGTCAGCCGATACGTCTCAGTCAATTCGTCCTGTAACGCTTGCACGTTCTGCTGCAAGTCATATCGTTGCTGATCTTCCGCGTCCAACTTCGCTCGCTCTTGATCCAACTCCTGTTCGGCTGCCAAAAGAAACAGATTCAACTGATCACGTTCGCGACGTCGCGCTTCAATCGTACTGGCCAAATACTTTGCCTGCGCATCAACTTCATGGACATTGCGAGTGACTTCGTTCATTTCCTGTGTGGTGGCAGACACTTGTTCAATCAACGCTTGGTCTTCTACTTCGGTTGCCGGAATCTGTTGCGACGAAACAACCGCGTCTTTCGTTTGCACACCAATCACCATGATCAAAATGATCAGAATTCCAACCAGATTGGCGACAATGTCCAAGAACGAATCGAACCCCGGATCAGTGTCTTCTCGAATCGTGCGGCTCATCGGGTCTTCCTTTGTACGACAATTCCACTGTTTTCCAGCAGACTCACAAGCTGCGCGAATTCTGATTCCGCGTTCGGCTGCACATCTACGCTCAGCACCGGCTTCCAATACATGGACTGCCCGGCAACTCCCCAACTGCGCATTCGCTCCCAAACCGACGCCACTAGCGGATCCACACTCTCTTGAACCGACTTCTGGAACGGATACGGTTCCACCTTTTCCCGACTGCCTGACTCGGGTAACAGATACAAATGGTCTGACGACAAAATGACGGAGATGGGCCGAGTTATCCCGGTGGCGCCTTGCGACCGATTGGGCAGTCCCCAGTTACTCCCTCGGCTTTTGGCCAAGCTGGCTGGCTGGGCTCCCATCATTCCCGTGTAGTTGATTGAGCCGCCCGCCGCACCGCCACCCGCTGCTGCAGAACCGCCCGCCGAAGCCGCGCCGCCCTGCCCTGCCGTCGTCGCACGACTTCCCTGGGCTTGATTGCCACCGGCCGTTCCTTGCCCGCTAGCCACTCCGTCCTGTGACATGGAACTGTCAGCCGAATTTTGGCCATTCCCAGACGAACCGCCGTCCGCCGTTTCGGTACCAGATGGGCCTTTTGCGCGATTCGATTCCGACCCGGCATTCGGTCCGCTCCATTCTTCTGAACCGTACGGCCCGACGTTACTAGTGTCCGCGAATTCAGCTCGGCCAGGGCCACCAGCCCCATCGCCACTGCCGCCACCATATGCATTGTCGTAGGTTGGACCAGTTCTGGGATAATTTGAACCTTCGCTTGGGCCGGCGTTGTTCGAACCAGCAGCGTAACCGTGTGTATTTGATTCGCCGCCGCTACCATGCCCTGCGTTTCCACCGTAGGGATAATCGCCGATCGGTTCGTTCGAACCATCGCCTGTCGCCACGCCGTTGATATCCGGCGCCCCAGCGGCACCGGATTGGGCTGAACCGAATCCGCTGCTGTCTTGACTCCCACCGAATCCACCTTCATCGCCACTGCCAATGCCGCCACCATCGCCGCCGTCTTGCGCAACGAATCCGCCACTACTGGACGCGCGAAACGTGGTAGCTCGCGTGCGCCGCGGTACATATCGGGACGCCAATTTTTCCAGCTGTCGACGGCGTTCGCGGCCATCTTCCACCGCGGTCTTCATCAAATCGACCAGATGAGGATCGTCGTCCGGAAAGGCTAAAGGCATGTCCGCCGGGATCAATTCGTATCCAAATTCCGAATCCCACGCCGCCATGGCGGCTCGCGCCGCCGCGTAAGCTCGAGTCCCATCGGGCCTTACAATCAACAGCGGATACGGTTCCTCTTGTTCGCCAAAACTTGACAGCCGAGCCAAGTATTCTCGTTTCGCTCGCAGCGCCAGTGCCAACGGATTGTCATTGGTCATGGGCTCTTGAAAATCGTTCCCCGTCAACACAATATTTTCCGGCCGCAGGATCACTCGATCGGCCAAGCATTCAATATAGATGGGACGACGTTTGGTACCGTTTGGGCCATCGTACGCCACAATCGCGAATTTGCCCGACTGCTGTTGATACTGATGCTTTTCCTTTTCGAGTTCGCGTTTAGCCAACTCCAATTCAGATTCTAATCGGTTGATTTCTTTGCGAACCTGGTCGGAATCAAAATCCGATTCTTCGGCCGTTAACGCAGCCGCTCGATCTTCCAATCCCTGAATCTTTTGGCGTATTGCGCGAATATGGTCTTCCAAGTGACTCAGCTCTAATCGCTTTTCCACCAACTGCTGCTGCGTGGTTTCGCGCGACTGCTGCAACATTTCAATGCGCCATTGGTTTTCTTCTATTTTCAACTGCCGCTGTTCGTTGGCCTGTTGGATCTGTTCGTTTAAACGAGCAATCTCGGTGGGATCGACGACGGCTGCACGAGCTTGTTGAACCATGACCACCAGCAGGACAATCAATGCACCCATGGTGCAGATCAGCACTGCCAAGAACGGAAATAGTGAAACGGCTTCTTCAGAAGGCCTTCGGCGGCGACTCATATTGGAATTCCTATGCAGCCTGGTCCGAAAGACGAACCCGAGATTCCTTAGGCAAAGGAGCACCCAGACGCGAACTCAAAATATGGATAGCCGCAGACAAACTCATCACCGTGTCTTCAAAGTTTTTGGCACCCGCCAACGCTTGCAAATTGCTGTTGAGCGAATCTTCCAACGTCCGAATGTCACCCGTCGCTTTGACCAATTCCGCCAGCAGTTGATTTTGTTTGGCCAATTCCGCTTGCTGCGTCCGCAATGCCGCAGCATGTTCCACTGACGATTTCTGCACTTGCGACCAATACGCCGCCGCTCGTTCACTGGCCTCTTGTTCCGCTTGCACCAAGTGGTTTGAATGCGAACTCAACGTCTGCTGATAGATGCCTTGCAGTCCTTGTTTGACGTGCGAAACGGTATCTTCGATCGAGGAATGCCATTCGTCTCGAGTTGCCAGAATGGCATGCTGCCAAACTTCCGTCTGCCGTTCGACCAAGGTTTCGGTTGCCTTGACTAACGCCGCTACCAAACCTTCTTTCGTCGAATGGTCCGTTTGGTTGGTAATCGAATCGACGCTCAGCCAACGGTAGACCATCGACTGACTGCGCACGTCAATAGCGTTCAGCAACTGCGATTCAATTTGGTTGGACAAGAACATGCCGAACATCAAAGTAATCGACAGGCACAACGCCAAAGCAGTGGTGTCAAATGCAATGCTCAAGCCGGCTAATAGGCCTTGCATGGCTTCTTTGGGCGAATCCACCAAGACTTCGGGATTCAAATCACCCAAGGCCAGTGTGATCCCAATGACGGTCCCCAAGAACCCCAACATAGGCGTGGCCCAAACAATGATTCTAGGTAGCGCATAGTTTTCATACGCGGCCGCCGCGTCAACATCGGATAGGTATTTCAATTCTTCGTCTACATGTGCCGAAGTCTGGCGACGATCTGCCGCTTCCAAGACGCGTACGATTCGCAATCCCAACAACGTTTGCAAGGCAGACGATTTGGCTTCGCGAATTTTGCTCAGCAGCAGCGACGACGTATAGCGAACCGATTCGCCTTCTGTCTGCTCGGGCGATAAATCGTTTTCGGTCTGTTCCAATGAAACCAGTTGTCCGAATCTTCCCAGCGCATGTCGCGCCAGAAAAACAAGGCCGACAAAAAACATACCGACTTCAACTACTTCCACCGGATGCCCAGCGGTATATCGAACCAGCAGCGGGCTGCGCAGAATTCCTTGTTGTAACGCCAAGTAGTAGCCGACCGTGGCAGCAGCTCCCCACATCA
Source organism: Planctomycetales bacterium (assembly GCA_020426955.1). Lineage (GTDB taxonomy): Bacteria > Planctomycetota > Planctomycetia > Pirellulales > Pirellulaceae > JAGQOZ01. The sequence goes on along the minus strand of JAGQOZ010000175.1, from coordinate 1,914 downwards.
ACGGCCCACCAATCTTGCTCGCCATGGCGTAGATGGAATGCGATCGATTTTCCACCGAATCATCCTTTCTGCGGATAGTTGGGACAGCGGCAATCAAAGTCCAAACCCAAGCCAGCAACCGCGCAGCCCGGTACGAACCTACCAGCACAATCGGCATAATCGTTAAACTCGAATCAGTAATTCTCCGCCGAATCAACCATCACCGCGCCAGCACAGCACTACCATCGCCACACCTGCCAGCAGACAGCACCGGGTCAGAAGCCTGGTCCGCTCCTCAATTCGACCTATTGACTGTTGATTGCTGCGTTGCCTGTCATCACCTGATGAAGCAAGAAATGGCCGTTTGACGAATTAAACAACCGTACAGTAGTGACGCCGTTGTTCCACAATTGTAGAAACATGGTCGATTAGCCTTTATCACTTAGCCCGGTTGGGAAGTCATGCGAGGCTGATTAGCAAGTGCTTCTCTTAGTCAGTAAATTTCATTAGACAATTCGAATGGGAGAATCGATATGCCATTAGTGAACGTTAAACTAATCGAAGGCGTTTTTACGCCGGAGCAAAAGCAGGAAATGATTCGCAAGCTTACCGATGCAATGGTATCGATCGAAGGAGAGAATATGCGGTCTGTCACCTGGGTGGTTGTCGAGGAAGTTAAGAGTGGTGATTGGGGGATCGGAGGAAACCCACTGACTACGACGGACGTCAAGAATATGGCAAGCGGAAATCCTAACGCGTGATCGATCACAAAAAGGACTGAGGATTAAGTTTCCATCGACGTCCAAATCAGAAAAAAATCTACTTCTAGAAAGCGAAACACGATGATCAAATTTGTAATGTGCCTAACGAGACACCCCGACTTGTCTCGCGAAGAATTTCGGGATTATTGGCTGAACTCGCATGGCCCTTTTTTCATGAAAAACGCGGCGGTGATTGGTGCCAGAAAATACGTCCAGTCGCACACACTGGACTCCCAGCTTAACCAGGGTCTCCAAGAATCCAGAGGCATGCAGGAAGCATTTGATGGTGTCGCGGAGGTTTGGTTTGACTCGGAAGAATCACTGATCCAAGGCATGACTTCGCCTGAAGGTCAGAAGTTGGCGAATGCGTTGCTTGAAGACGAAGGAAAGTTCGTCGATCACTCCAAGTCTTCCGCATTCATCGTCAAGGAACACGAACTCTAACACTTTATCGCCTGATTTGTGCCCGGCAAAATCCTGATTCATGGAATTCTGCGATACGTGCCGGGCGCATTCCTCGCTGGTGCTGTGGTTGCTGCCACGCACTATATGTTTTTTGCTTACCCGTGAAATGCACAAAGCGCAAAAAGATAAAATACCCAAAAACCACTTTGCGGCTCTACATTTTACCGTCCCTGCGTCGTCATTTTGTGCGAAGTTTCTTCTAAACCGTGAACCTCGCTCTGGAGGCACACAAGAACAAGAACCGTCTCGATACCGAAACGTCAATTCCTTCGAATTTGTCTGGTCGTGGGCCAATTGACGAACAACTCGTCCAAGTGCTATCTTCGTAGACTCTTGACCGGACGAGCCCCCTTCGTCTAGTGGCCCAGGACGTCGGATTCTCAGTCCGAAAACAGGGGTTCGACTCCCCTAGGGGGTATTTTTGAGACTTGATTTCTAGTGGTTTTCGCAGTTTCTCGGGGAAGTGGGCCATTGAATGGGCCAGCGTTCCGTTGGATTCCGGTCGTTTCCGCTGAAGTTTGGCCCACATGTCGGCCCACTTTTTCCGTCGCGAATTGATAGTCGGCTTCGGTCACCTGCAGATAGTGATCTTTCGCTGTCTTCTCTGAACTGCCAATCCATTCGCAAACTACGTGAACCGGAAACTCCGCCGCCAATTCGGTCTCTCGGCTGGCGCGCATGTTGTGGAACAATCGAGGCCAAGCAGGTA